>JAZFRV010000344.1:0-3595 GCA_036445875.1 Anaerolineales bacterium | reverse complement strand
GTTTCGCTGGTAGGTTTCTTTCCGGCGTCCCTGGAATAAACCACAATCCAGAAGTAGCTTACGATCATTAACTTCCAGCAGGTGCATGGATCCAGTTACTGTCCTGGCGGCTCCGTAAAAATGGATTTTCATTCAGTGCTCCTTGATAGTCTGGTCTATGTTAATATAGACAAGATATCATCGCCAAATCTTTCCAGGCGCCAGGGAACATCTACCATCACCCTGGCTAAATCCTCCCTGTTCGCCGGGTTAGCTGACGCTACTGCGTAAAGCAATTCCCGGGGAAGGATCACAGCGGAATTGACTTTCATTTTCTGGGCAGTAAGTTTCCGCCAATCCCGGAGTATATTCTCTCTTGCCAGGAACGCTTCGTCAGATTTTTCACGCCGGGGATAGTGAACTGGTTCAGAAGTTAAGCCATCTTTAATGGCTTTTACAAGTTCTTCAGCGTGCTTTTGAATTGCATTTTTCCCCACAAGTTCCAATTTAAGCAGCTGGTTGGTGCTGGTGGGACACTGCTCGGCCAGAGCGAGCAAGGATTTAGAGCTCAGGACTTTAAAGACGGGTAGGTTTCTTTTTCTGGCAATCTCATCCCGGTATTGGAAGAGTTTTATCAGGACAGCTGCTTTTTTGGGCGTGAGTTTTCTGGCTCCATTGATCCGCCAATAAGGCGCGAGTTTTTCCTCCCGGATCTGGTGATGAACCCGACAGGCGCGAGAGAAATCTTCAGTGGCGATTGGTGTAAGCCCCTTTTTCTCCAATTCGGCTGCCAGATTTTGTCGGATGTTTATGAGGTAGTGCGTATCCATTTGCGCATACTGGAGCATGTCTTCCGATAAGGGGCGTTTCCCCCAATTCGCGCGCTGGTATTTTTTATTAACTCGGACCCCGGCCACTTCTTCCAGGAGAGCATCAAGACCAAGTTTTGTTCGGCCCAGGATCTGAGCTGCCAGCATGGTATCAAACAGATTCTGGACCTCAAATTGGAACTCATCATACATGATTAAGAAATCATATTCAGAAGCGTGAAAAACCTTCTCAATTCCAGGATTGCTGAAGATCTCTCCCAGGGGAGAGATGTCCTCGAGGGCGATAGGATCAAGGATATAGTCTTTTGTGAAACTGGAGATTTGGATCAAACAAACCCGTTCCCGGTAGGCATAAAGGCTGTTCGCTTCCGTATCTACAGCCAGGATCTTTTCTGACTTTAGTTCCAGCAGGGCTTGCTGGAAAACAGATTGCTCGTTTATGAAGAATGGAGACTCAAGGGTAATTTTATTTGACGCCATAGTGTTCTATTATAGCAGGGCATTTTCTAGCAAGCAGACTTGGTGAACATAGACCTGGGTATGGAGAAAATGGTTTATCCCAGGATTGGTATACGATTTGACCAGAGCAAGCTTTGTCATTGAAGGTTTTTCTCGAAAACCAATGCATCATCTCCCCCTCTATAATATGCGGGCCAGATATCAACCTGCAGATAAGAATGTTTTTGGTAGAGTTGGATGGCAGCGTGATTTGATTGGCGAACATTTAACTTGATCCTGGGTAGATTGATCTGAGATTCACAGGTTTCGAGCAGTCCTGATCCGATACCGGATTTTCTGTAATCAGGATGTACAGCAAAAGTGGCGATCCAAGCAGCCTGCTGCGTACGGCGCAAATCTGCAGCAATAAAACCAACCATCTTTTGATCATCCACTGCTTTTAAACGAAGTATTTGAGGCAAGGTCAGCACTCCCAGAACGTCAAGGACAGGCCAGGCATCGACTTGAAAACAGAGTTTTTCAAGCTGGTATAGTTCTCTTAAGTCATGCCAGGTAGCTTTTGTGATTCGAATACCGCTACCTGGGAAGATACTGATCTCACTCATTCAGATGTCCATAATTTCAGGAGCGAAGGCTTAATAAAGGAGTTTTTCGTAAAAGCGATAGGTTTTATATACTTCTCCACCCATGGCAATTATCGGCCGATTCATTTTGTCATTGTTGTCCAGAATCCAGCTCATTTCTCCCATTTTCATACCCTTTCCAATGGCTGCCCTGGTAGATTTGTAATAAAACAATGCATCAATACCTAATTTCCTGTATTCCGGAATTACACCCAGAACCAATACCCGCACCCAGCTGACTTGTTTCTTAACCTTCCAGTGCCAGACCAGTTTTAACATCGTCCACCACTCGGGCGTCTTTGGTTTAGGATAGGCAAGCCGGAGCGGTTCATTTATGTCCGGGAGAGTTATGCTAAAGCCGACCGTTTTTCCATCTTTCTCAGCAATAAATACCAGGTCCGGATCAAGGAAGTCATGCAAATTGGCTGCCAGGAGATCAAATTCAGCATCGGTCATAGGCACAAATCCCCAATTATTGGACCAGGCGTTATTGTAAAGTAACTTTACTTTCTTAACTTCTTCATCGTACTTTTTCATATCTAAGTTGCGAATGGTAATTTCCTTCCGCTCCAGGACCCGTGAAGTAAGTTTATCTAACCGATCCCCGATTCTATCCATAAATTCCTTCACGCCCAGTTTATATGCCCAGAGATCACGGGCATACTTGTACCCGGCTTTTTCCACAAAGTCCACATAATACCTTGGGTTATAAGTCATCAGGACGCGGGGACGGTCATCAAATCCATCTACCAACAATCCACACTCATCATTCGTCGACCACTGGGCTGGGCCTCGCAGAGCAGAATGTCCCCGATCTTGCGCCCAGGCCTCAGCAGTTTTAAATAGCTGTTCTGCAGCTTCATAATCCTCGAGGACTTCAAAAAACCCAAAGAACGCAATATTTTCTTTCTGGTATTCATTATGGAGATGGTTAGTAAATACTGCAATTGTGCCAACTATCTCATCGCCGCGGAGAGCCATGTAAAGCTGAACTTCAGCATGCTCAAAGAAAGGATTCATTTCAGGATTTGTAAAATGCATGCGTTCTGAAAAGAGCGGTGGAACCCAATAAGGATCATCTTTATAAACAGTCCAGGGAAAACTTAAAAACGCTTTTCGATCCTCTGTGGTCTCGACTGGTTTGATATGTAAGGAATTCATAGGGATAACCTTTGGCGGATAGAGATTATTTCACTTAAAGGGGGAAATTCAGGTGTACACCTTGATTATACTAGATCGGAACCCCTATGGTATGATTTTAGGGTGATTACTCAACCCTTGCTTCTAGGGCTGCTCCCTCCCTATTCTATCTTGCTGGCTTGCAGCGCTGCCGTCGGCTTAGGTTTGTCTGCCTGGATGGTTTCAGAGGACAAGAAGCGCACCATTGATACCGGGTTGGGGATTCTTTTGATAAGTCTAATTGGAGCCCGGATTGGTTATATCCTGATCAACTTGTCCTATTTTAGAAATAATTTAAACCTGATTCCACAGTTCTGGTTGGGGGGATTGACCTGGTCGGGAGCTTTGACAGGAGCCGGATTGGCATTCCTGGGCATTCACCTAGTCTGGAAAAAATCTATTGCCGACCTGGTAGATAATTTCCTTCCTTTAATAGGAAGTGTAGTTGTTGCAATTTGGTTAACCGGCTGGGGAGCGGGAATTGGATATGGCCCCCGAACCGAAGCCTGGTTTGGGATTCCAGTC
>JAZFRV010000343.1:0-2921 GCA_036445875.1 Anaerolineales bacterium | reverse complement strand
CCGAGTATCACATTGCCGACAACGAGACAGACGTGCTCGCGGGCGCCGAAGCGCTCGGCTACCCCGTCGTGCTGAAGACCGCGATGCCCGGCATCGCCCACAAATCCGACGTGGGCGGTGTCGTGCTCAACATTCCCGACGCCGAGGCGCTCGCTGAAGCGTATCGCGACCTGGCGGCGCGTCTCGGTGCGCGCGCGCTCGTCACGCCGATGCTCAAGATCGAAGGCGTAGAGATGGTGATGGGCATGGTGGTTGACCCGAACTTCGGTCCCATCGTGATGCTCGGCGCGGGCGGCGTGTTCGTCGAGATCATGAAGGATGTTCGCGCGATTTTGCCGCCCTTCGGGCCCGATGTGGCGCGGCGCGAGATCGAAGAGTTGAAGATACATGTCCAACTCAGGGATATAGAAAACCGGAGAATTTCCCTTCTGCCAGGAGAACTGATTGATTTGCTTCCAAGGTCGGGTCATGATCAAGATCTGGATCCGGAGCAATAAAAGCCACCAACAAGGGTGCATCATGACCAGGTACTCGGATTTGCAGCAGTAGAACATGATTAGATAACCATCCAACAGGAGAAATTGAAGTGGGAATTTCGCCGTCAGTAAAGCTTGCCAGGGCATTCAGCTCAGAATCAATTATATAGGTTTGGGAGTGATTTAAATTGACAACCCGCAATCGCCATTCAAGGTCCTCAAGAGTCGATCCGCTGGATTCAATCCAAGCAACATATTGATTTTCTGGTGAAAATACCACTTCCCCACCACCGTTCGTACTTGAATCATGAAAACGGCGACCCCACACTTGACAGCTTACTAAATCCTTGAATATTACACCAGATTCTTCCTCTTCGGGATTGGCTCCTGGAGCATCCCCAAAAGCCACCCGGGATTGGTCCGGGGAAAATCCCTTTAACCGGTGATCGGCAGGGAGATATTCAGTTACCTGATTTTGAGTTAAGTCATAATAAAACAAGCCATGATATGGAACGAATATAAAATCACTCATCTCATATTTTAAATATGTAAACCATATCCCCCGGTTTTGTCCTTCTTCACCATGAATGGAAAGAGGGTAATAGACCAGCCCATCATCCTCTGTCCTTATCAATTGAGGATTGACACTTGCTAACTCCCCCATCTCTCCTGTTTTAAGGGTAGTAATGTATCCTTCTTCAGTGAACTCAGCCGTGCTGTAAACTATTAACGTGAAAACTCCTTCAGCTCCTGAGATAGTTACGATTTCTCCAGGTGAATCCATCCCAAAAATTTCGGATCCAATATTTCCTTTGATCACACCTCCGGATTCCAGACTGGAATAAATGAGGGGTGCACCAGGAATTCCATTGGAAATCCCTCCCGCTACATGAATTTGGCTCTGGTCAACCCTGGTTAAGCCGGGAGTCAGTTTTTCTCCCAGTAGATTTCCATCAAGATCATAAAAACGAATAGCTGAGTTATCCACTCCTGCCGTAAATCCTACAGGGAGAACAATATCCTGTTCTCCAGGATGAAGTGGAGTGCATTCGGGTATTTCCGGGGTACGTGTAGGGGCAAGGTCATTTTGTGCTATTAATGTTGCTGCCACCGAGGTCTTCATTACACTGAGATCCGGGGTAGCCTGAGACTGCTCTGAGCCACTAAATAGGCAAGCCCAACTTGAAAACAAGAGGGATACAACTAACAGGAACCCTTTCCATTTATTCATTCTGTCCTCCTCCGCTCGACATCAGCGGGTTATTCCACTAACGTAACACTTATTTATTGTTTTCAGTGGGATATTCTATCCCAGTCAAAATAACTCTATTGTAAAATCATGCCCGAAAATAATCACACCAAAAACATAGCGTCACCGAAAGAGTAAAATCTATATCCATCTTGTTTCGCGATCTCATATAACTCCAGGATCTTTTTCCTCCCAGCAAATGCGCTCACCATCATTAATAGGGTGGATTCTGGCAGATGAAAGTTAGTCAGCATGCAGTCTACCACTTTAAATGAATATCCTGGCAAAATAAACAGGTTTGTTTCCCCTTCAAAAGGTTCAATAACTTCTAGGGATTTTGATGCCAGAGCGGCAGTCTCCAAAGTTCTCACAGAGGTGGTTCCTACTGCGATTATCCTTCCATTCATTCGTCGGGCAGTATTAATCGCGGAAGCGGTCTCAGCAGGAAGCTCACACCACTCCTTATGAATGATATGTTTCCTGGGATCTTCTTCATGAACTGGTGCAAATGTATCCAATCCAATATGAAGAGTAACATCTGCTATCTTTGTTCCCTTTTCACGAATCGTTTTGAGCAAATCAGATGTAAAATGCAAACCCGCCGTTGGCGCTGCAACTGATCCGGTTTGCCTGGCATAAATCGTTTGGTACCGCTCAGGATCCTTCAGTGATTCGCGAATATAAGGCGGGAGAGGAATGTGACCGATTTTATTCAGGAATGGTTGAATGGGTTCTTGGAACCTGATTAACCGCAGTGGTCCTCCCAGGTCTTGTTCGATAACTGCCTGGGGACCATCAGTGATTTGAATGTGGCTGCCAGGTTTTAACCCTTTCCCTCCCGCCATGACTTGCCAGCTTCCTTCTCCAAGCTCGCGGAGTAAAAGCAATTCTATTTTTCCCCCGGTAGGGATTTTTTTTCCGAATAAACGAGCCTGGATCACCCTGGTGTGATTCAATATCAATAAATCATTCGCATTGAAGGTTCCAACCACATCCCTAAAATCTTTGTGGCTAATAGCTCCAGAGTTCCGTCGATAGATCAATAAACGCGAAGAATCCCGGGGTTGGACCGGTTTTTGAGCAATATAATCCTTTGGCAAATGATAATAAAAATCTGATGTTTTCAATGAAAAGTTTCACTTTTTTAGAAATAAATTAATGAGTAAAGTTAATAGAATCGAGATAATCAGTGAAGA
>JAZFRV010000342.1:0-2002 GCA_036445875.1 Anaerolineales bacterium | reverse complement strand
CCCCTGGCATCCTCCAGCGCCTCTGGCGAGCCGGATGCCAAAATGCCCAGCATTCCCCTCAAACAAAAAGAAATGTGGGACGATATGGCAGAAGAGCAAGAACGGGATCCACTCTGGGAGGATGCGGTACGGATTGTTCGGGATGAGGACCGGGCTTCAATTTCTATGCTCCAGCGCCGGCTGCGTATCGGCTACACTCGCTCTGCCCGCTTGATTGACCAAATGGCTGCCGAAGGAATTATCGGACCTGCCAAAGATGGACCGCAAGCCAGGGAGGTGCTGGATCACAATCCGGATGATCCCACCAGAAAAGAATAAAGCTTGATTTTCTTGTTTTTCTCCTAAATCCTGATAAAGAAATCCCCTTTTTCCAATGATTAGGGATTTCCCTATAAATGTTATAATACCCTCGTTATGAAAAAATCTTCCAGGGCCCGGTTTTTGCTCCTGATTCCCCTCCTGATCCTGTTGTCAGTCCTCATTTATCAGATCCCTTTCGTCCAGGACCGGCTCTCCTGGCGGATCGAAGACCTCAAAACTCGGATTATCTATGCCATAAACCCACCGGATGAGGTCATTTTTAAGCCTGTTGGCGGTACACCACAGGCTACTCCCTTGATCGCATCCCCACCTGACACACCCCTACCATCGCCGGATGGCCCCACCCCCACACCAAATAGCGAACCAATAATAATCTCAACCCCCCTTCCCGAAAGAGTGATCCTGGACGGTGTGATTTACGTGGACCAACATGAACGCTGGAATTACTGCGGTCCGGCCAATCTGTCCATGGCCCTTAATTATTGGGGATGGCCCGGAAACCGGGATGATATCGCTCGCGTGGTAAAACCGGGAATTAACGACCCGGATTTAAATTTCATTCAACAAGGCCGGCTCGATAAAAACGTCATGCCCTCCGAGATGATCAATTTTGTTGCGGAATATACCGACTTCAACATCGTCGCCCGCTACGGTGGGGATCTGGATTTGTTGAAACACTTTATCGCCAATGGCTTCCCGGTCCTGGTTGAAAAGGGCTATTACGAGGAAGATTACACCGGCAAAGTAGCCTGGCTGGGTCACTATTTATTCACCACCGGGTATGATGAAGCCGCTGGTGAGTTTGTTGTCCAGGATGCGTATCTCAAACCTGGCAAAAACACCTGGGTTGGTTACCAAACCTACCTGGAAGGTTGGCGTTCCTTTAATTATCTCTTTATGGTGATTTATCCTCCTGACCAGCAAGCTCAGGTCTTATCCCTGCTGGGAGAGTGGGTAGATCCAACCTGGTCTTATAATCACGCCCTTGAAATAGCAGAACAAGAGATTCAAACTCAAACAGGAGTAAATGCCTTTTTTGCCTGGTTCAATAAAGGTACCAGCCTGGTAAAAATGGAGCACTACCTGGAAGCAGCTGAAGCTTTTGACCAGGCCTACCAAATCTATGAAGGGCTGGTGAACAACGATGCCACCCGACCCTATCGAATCACCTGGTACCAGACCTGGCCCTACATGGCATATTATTTCAGCGGGCGCTATCAGGATGTCATCAACCTGGCGAACTTTACCCTGGATACAATCGCTGAACCCACCCTGGAAGAAACCCTCTATTGGCGCGGTTTGGCCAATTATGCCCTGGGAAATAAAGCCCAGGCAAAATCTGACCTGTACCAATCCGTCTGGCTAAATCCTAATTTTGATGCCGGGTTATTACAGATCAGCCAGTTGATTTTTGATGATTAGATTAAGGATACCGGAGTTTAAAAACTCCAGGATCTTTCTTGGCAAGAAATAAACCCATGCCTAGAATATTGCACTTCGCCGACGCCCATATAGATATCGCCAACTACGGCCGCAGGGATCCCGAATCCGGATTGCCGCTGCGTATCCTCGATTTCCTGGCTTCCCTGGATGAGATTGTCAATACAGCGATCGAGGAAAAAGTAGACTGTGTGCTTTTTGCCGGGGATGCTTACAAAGATCGCAATCCTGCCCCGACATT
>JAZFRV010000341.1:0-3631 GCA_036445875.1 Anaerolineales bacterium | reverse complement strand
TGGACCACCGCAGGCGCTCTCACCTGCCCCTAAAACAATCTAATTTCAATAATAAAAAGATCGATGCATTCTGTATCGATCTTTTTTGTTATTGCAGAGACATCCGGGGGAGGATCGACCTCGGAGGTCTCTGTTCTTAAGATTCATTGACCTAAAATTGAAGCGTTATCTTAATAAACTCTAGTATCATAGAGGGAAACAAATCTCAGGTTTTAGCCTGGATAATACCCAAGATTGGAATGTTCGGGAAATTTATCCCAGAATTTTCAGATCGGGATCATAAAAAAAGAATATCTCAATAATTTACAGGTCAACAAAATGAGAGAAATATAATATGTCCTATATTCAAACCTTCATTTTTGGGATAACTTTAGCCATATCTATTGGACCGATAGCTATCTTGATCCTAAATCGAAGCATGAACTGCGGTCTGAGAAATGGATTATTGTCTGGATTGGGCGCTGCAATGGCGGATTTCAGCTATGCCCTGGTTGCTTTTAGTGCCGGGCATTTCTTCTTTCCGTATTTAGAACTCCAACAAGAAAATATTCCCCTGGTTTCAGCTGCTGTTCTGGTGATTTTTAGCCTCTGGATGTTTTACTCTAGTTTTAAGAATCGCCCGTCTAATGATAATCAAAAATATTCATTAAATTGTAAATGGCCTTTTTTAACTACTTATGGGTTAACTATGGCCAATCCATTAACTATTGTTGTTTTTACGGGATTTTCGGGATTAATAATATCTGAGAGTACCGGCAATATCTTCTTGCACGCAATAGTTATCTTGATTGCCAGCTTGATAATTCAAACCCTAATAGCCCTGGCTGGTAATAAGTTAGCCCACATCATAACCAAACCATCAACTCTGTTATATATTAATTTGGCAAGTTCTCTTGGAATTATGTTAATAGGTATTTCAAAATTGTTTTAAAAAGGAATATGCGGTCAAAATAATTTCTCCATTTACAATCATATATTGCTGCTGCGCCTCCAGGCAATTGACCCCAAGATAAAAAATTTGTTCTGCAAATGGATTTTTCTAGTATTATTAATAGCTCAGATATCAGGATCAACTTTCGAAATTTTATTTATTATATTTTCAATCAGGATTATAATTCCTGATATCTCTGGTTTCGGCAGGAATAATTTTATCGGTAATAGGAGTTATTTATAAGTAAACCCCAAATACTATTCAGTCCAGGATCTATAAGATTTGCTCCAACAATTTGTTATTGTTGGTTTATCAGCTATCTCGCAGCACAGCTGCCTAGCCTTCACTGAAATGGACCCTACTACGAGCTCAGCAGCCCTGAGCTCACAGGTCGGATAGGTAAATTTATACACACAAATTAGTTATTAATATTTTCAATATCAGCCTAAAGTTTAAGGAGGTAGTTCCAAATGACAATTTCAACGATTATCAATTTCCTGCATCTCCTGGCAACCTCTACCTGGATCGGGGGAATGCTCTATATCAACATCGTTCTCATGCCTTCTGTCTCAGCTATTGACCCGGCCCAAAGAGGACAATTCCTTGGCGCGACTACGAAGCGTTTTGCATTTCTGGCTTCGGGCAGCATCGTTGTTCTCGTGATCACAGGCATCATGAGAACACCATCGCAACTGATGTTCAATCTTTCTACCATTTATGGGATCGCATTGACTCTCAAACACCTGGTAATCTCGGTAATGATCGTGATCGGTTTAGTGATATCTTTCTGGCTGGGTCCTAAAGTGAAATCGTTAACACCAGCTCCAGGAGAGCAACCACAGGCTGGATTTCTGAAAATTCAATCACAAATCTCGACTTTTGCGCGAATAAACATGGTTCTGGGTGTGTTGGTTTTGTTCTTGGCAGGGATCCTCATCTAAGACCCTCGTCCCGCCTTCATCCAAGCGCCTTTGGCGCGGGTTTAGGGCGCAAGTTAGCTATAATTGATTCGAGTTTAGATTGGTTTCAGCTCGATTCGACGACAGCTGAGACTAACTTAATGCGCTCAAAACATAAAAAGTGAGATATTTATGATTATTGGGTGACACACGATCCTTTTGGAAGCCTGCAACGAAAGGTATAAACTTACCCATATTCTATTGGAGATTACCAATGAACCACACTGAAGTTAAAAGCACTGTCACTTGCGATCTGGAAGGGCGTATTCAAACTTTTAATAGGGGAGCGGAACAGATCTTTGGCTACAGCGCTGAAGAAATCATCAACCAAAAACGCGTTTCACTCTTTTCTCCGGGACTGGTCGTATTGGAACATGTACCAGGCTGGTTGAAGACTGCCAGCGAGCAAGGGGAATTTAAGGGGCGGACAGTATTCACTCGAAAAGACGGCACAACCTTTAACGCCGAAATTAGCATCACACCCACTTTTCGTGATGGCCAGCAAATTGGATATTGTGGTGTAACCACACCCATAGATCCATCCAAGGAAGCTGAAACAATGCCTGCCACCAGTCCGATGACCAAACTTTTTGCCGGGATGGTCATCACGCGATTACCATTTCTGACAGCCAGCCTGATCCCGGTGTTGATCGGTGCAGCCTGGGCAGTGATCACACGTTCATTATCACCTTTTCCATGGTTGTTATTCTTTCTAACACTTTTTGGTGCAGCAGCCCTGCACGTCGCTGCCAACACTTTCAACGACTTCTTCGATTGGACAAGTGGTACTGATAAAGTAAACAATGACTACTTTTTGCCCTACTCTGGAGGGAGCCGTTCCATGGAGCTGGGGCTAATTTCCGAAAAGGGTATGTTAATAGTTGGATTGGTATCTTTAGGTTTGGCCAGTGTGTTAGGCCTGACTGTAATATTGTTGAACAAACAACCATTATTATTTCTGTTTGGGTTGGTAGGAGCCTTCTCGGGCTACTTCTATACGGCACCACCGCTGCGGCTGGTTGCCAGAAAGGGGGTGGGAGAATTATTGATTGGATTGAATTTTGGACCGATGATTACCGCTGGTACGGTAATGGCTTTGACAGGCAGCGTCACCTGGCAAGATTTTGTGATCGGCTTACCGGTTGGATTACTGACCACAGCTATTATCTGGATCAATCAATTCCCAGATGAGGTTGCTGACCGCATCAGCGGCAAACACAATCTGGTGGTAGTTCTGGGTAAAAAACAAGCTCGCTGGGGATATGTAACTCTGCTGGCGGCTGCCTTCGGCCTCGGTATAGCTGGCGTATTGATCGGTCTTTTCCCACCCGGCACACTGGCGATGCTCGGGGCTTTACCGCTAGCTTTCTCAGCCGGCCGGATCCTCTTTCAGCATTATGCGGATCGAGAGTTGGTAACTGCCAATGCCAAAACTATCAACCTTCAACTGGCAGCGGGCTTGCTTACCGCGCTGGGTATCTTAATCAGCCCGGTGATTTGGAAGTAGTGTTTTTCATCGGGTGATCGTGGTTAACACAAAAAAGTTCTCCAGCAGCAGGACATCTTATTTCAATAACCCCTACTCATTCTAGGCTGTGAAAAAATATCAAGGTTCTGGCTGCTAATTCCTCCTTACCATTTACCAAAAAAACCCTCTTTTCAAGAGGGTTTTTTCTGTGCCCCTAAGGGAGTTCGATCCAAAGACATAAATTTGTTGTGGGAGAAACTTAAACCAAGGTAT
>JAZFRV010000340.1:0-4860 GCA_036445875.1 Anaerolineales bacterium | reverse complement strand
ATTTTGTACCCGCTGAGAAGGCGGACTTGGATGACCTGGAACTTGTTATTGGTTCTTTATCGGTGGAAAAACCAGAGCTTATCCTGTCCGCTTTCTCAGCAGGCATAAAATGATTACAGTAACCTGGTGTCCGCTGTGTTTTGCCACCATTGTCTACAACAGGAAAATCTATGGCCGTGCGTTATGTTTTTGGGCATCCGGATAACCGGGTGCAAAGGAAATCGTTTGTATTGAACATTGCGGTGGGTGATGGTATAGAAGCCTACTCACTGGTTGTGATCCGGGGGTTAGGTATAGTTCAGGATCAAATTGGAGATATTCAGAAATAATCTTGAAATTTGACCATCAATAGACCGTAGAAGCCTATCGAACGGCTGCTGAGAGGGTGAAATTGGTCATTCAAGATACACTTGAAGGGTGTTTAATGTTGATGACATAACCGGCACCTATTGGAATATTCAGTCAGATAAGGCTGTCCAGGGGGAGTTAAAGGGGCAGCGGATAGAGCAAATTCCAGCGTTCCTGGTGTTTTGGTTTGCCTGGTCGAGTTCTTTCCAGAAACTGAAGTTTATATCAATCGATAGTAAATTCCAAATATTGACTATCAAGAAGATTCAATCCCGCTCACTCTAAGAAAGTTTCCCCTGGAAATGTTACAATGAATCTCTGAAGTGTAATTATCCCAGGAAATTTTATATGTCTAATGCCCTCACTATCTCAAAACAAACTGCCCGTCGTCTGGTTCTGACCTGCCAGGGATTATTCCCTCCCCGGTCCCTGAAAGGAAAGGCGGGAGTTAAGAAGTTTATGGGCCGGGTGCGAGCGATCCAATTTGATCCTATCAATGTGGTTGGCCGAAATCCAGATCTTGTGCTGCAGTCCCGGGTGCAGGATTTTCGCCCGAGGATGCTGGATGAGCTGCTCTATCATGACCGCTTGCTGGTGGATAACTGGGATAAAATGGCCAGCCTCAGTCTGGTGGAGGATTGGCCCTATTTTTCACGACATAGAGCCCGGATGCAGGATATGTTTGGTGTGCCTTCTGATGTTGTAATGAGTCTGGCGCCAACTATTCTGGATCAAATCCAAAGAGAGGGACCGCAGTCTTCGCTTGATTTTAAACATAACGAAAAAACCGATTGGGCCTGGGGACCAACCCGTGTCTCCCGCGCAACCCTTGAAGGTCTGTTTAAAATGGGACAATTAGGGGTGCACCACAGAGTAAACAACCGCCGCTATTTTGATTTGGTTGGAAAATTGGTTTCCAAAGACCTCTTGGAAGCGTCGGATCCAAATTTAACCCTAGAAGAATATCAAACCTGGCATATCCTGCGGCGGATAAACTCACTCGGTCTGGCGCACCCCAATGCAGGTGAGCAGTGGGGAGGAATGATTGGTGTTAAAACTACCCAGCGCCGCCAAATCATAAAACATTGTGTGGAAAGGGGAGAATTGCTGGAATTGGCAATCGAGGAGCTCCCGGGGGAGTTTTTCTACCTGGGGAGAAAATACAAACCTCTCTTGAGTAAAGTCATGAAAGGTGGTCCGGTCCAGGAAGCTGCCTTAATTGCACCCCTGGATAATCTACTCTGGGACCGGAAAAACCTGGAACGGATATTTGATTTCAGCTATATTTGGGAAGTGTACAAGCCAAAAAAGAAAAGAGAGTATGGTTATTACGTGCTGCCAGTCCTCTATGGGGATCAATTTGTCGCCCGGCTTGATCCGGAATTTGATAAAAAAACCCGGATTCTCACTCTCAGGAATTGGTGGTGGGAAGATAACCTGGCGCCAGATCCCAAGATGAAAGATGCTCTGGTTCGCTGCCTGAGGGACTTCCTGATTTATCTAAATGCGGGGAAATTAACATATTCTAAAGTATTGCTGCGGAAAGGGGGATTGGATTGGTTAGGAGAGTTTTGATAAGATGCTCATACTCAAACACATGTCCTCGGGAGAAAAGAAAGAATTAAGACTTCGGAAATCTGAGCTCAACATCAACTTCCTGCCACACTCTTCCATTTACCTGGGGTTGAAAAGATTGTTTTCCAGGATAATACCTCCTGGTGGATATCGGTTTGAAACTGTGTTTCTTTTTAATCTCTATTCGTTCACCAGGTTGAATAGTTCTCTGGGATAACTTAAATACTTTGGGAGTCTGTTTTTCGTTTGCCCGCATGAAGTAGACTACATAGTCAATCATTAACCTCTGCTCTTGATTTCCAGTGGAATGGATTTCAAATGAAAAAACAACCTCTTCTCCCAGATTGATTTCCAGAGGTTCCAGGGAAATATTAGTAACTTCTAGATCAGGATTGCTGGAATACCCCAATAATTCCAACGCCTTTGGATGGCCACTTTTAATCAACGTCCGCAAGGCATGGCTGATCAATTTAGATCGATTTTTATTTCCAGGATCCTGCCATTTTTTAAGCACTTCCAGGACTATTTCTGGATGATCTTTAGAGATATCATTCAGGTTGTTGGCCACACTGCGGCGTATTTCCTCCCGTTCATCATCCTTCAGCAGATCCAGGATGGGAAGAATCGGGGAGGGATCGGATACCAGGGACTTTAAGCGCATTCCCCAGGGAAGCCTGGGCCGGCAGCCTTCGCTTGCTAAACGTCGAACCCCCGGATGAGGATGAGTCGCCCAGGTCAGCATCTTGGGCAGGGTTTTTTCCGGATATAGTTCTATGAATGGACGGATGGCAAACTCTGCAGAAATATGTTGGGTGAAAAATTCCAGGGCAGGGATAGATTGTTCCCAATCTTTCAAACCATAAAGCTCTACAAAATCCGGAAAAACCATTTTTTCAAATCCTTGCTCCCCAAGGCGAGGGAGGGACTCGGCGAGTACTATAAGAGCATCCCGGTACTCTTTGGGAAGGTGTGTTCTCAGGGTTTCTGTGATATGCCTGACTCGCTCTTTTAAAGCTCGCTGATCCCAGTCCTCATCAAATACGTTATTAATAAATTCTTTCTCTGGAAATTTAGGATAAGCTGAAGCGACTGCATCCGATAGTTTACCGACAGTATCGCTGTTGAACATATCCTTCAGGGCATAATTTTTTTCCATGAGTATAGATTTCCTGATTTCTATAAAGATATCCAGAACAATTAAAGGGTGTAATTAACATAAACGAATTATGAATAAAGTCAAGAGGTGAAACTTTTATCATCCCGGGGATGACCCACAAAATCGGCCCTGGATTTGGATTTGATTCAGTATCTGATATACTTTTCAATACCTGAACTGATTTATCTATTGCTGTCAAATATTTTTAATCTGTATCTAAGGATGAATTTTATGATCACCAAAGAGCGAGCTTTAGAAATCCTGAAAGAAAATATATCAAATGAGAATTTGCGTAAACATCATTACGGCGTAGCTGCAGCCATGAAAGGGTTGGCAGTGGAATATGGTGGTGATCCAGAAATCTGGGAAATTGTTGGGCTGCTTCATGATGCTGATTATGAACTGACCAAAGATAGAATGGATCAACATACCATTGTGCTGGCTGAAATCCTCAAGAAGGAGGATGTGGAGGAAGAAATAATCAGGGCAATTCAGTCTCATGCGTATGAATATACAGGTTTGATGCCCGAGACCAAAATGGAGTATGCCTTGCTGAGCTGTGATGATTTGACTGGTTTGATTGTTGCTACAGCGCTTGTTAATCCGGAGAAGTTAGCCGGGGTGGCTGTTGAATCGGTTATGAGAAAATTTGGTTCAAAGGCATTTGCTGCCAGTGTGAACAGGGAAGAAATTCATCTTTGTGAAGAGAACTTGGATACCTCGCTTGAAAAATTCATTGGCCTTGTGCTGAAAGCAATGCAAAATGAAGCAGATTTATTAGGATTATGAATGACTAACAGATAGGCAGCAGTCAAAGATTTGATTGTAGATTGTGAGGCGAATATGGCTGAAAACTTTCTGAATAAAAGAAGATTAGGGAAAAGCGGTTTTAATGTAACTGAAATCGGAATCGGTTTGTGGGCGATAGGGGGAGACGAATGGGGTCCAGTGGACGACCAAAATTCCCTGGATACAATTGAAGCTGCCCTGCAATCCGGGATCACTTTTTTTGATACAGCCGATGTGTATGGTCAGGGCCACAGTGAAAAATTATTGGGCAAGTCTATGAAAGGACGCCGGGAAGAATTTATTGTGGGGACCAAGATCGGCTGGGTTGGCTATAATCGTGAAGTAGAAAAATCTGCTTATGATAGTACTGAATTGTTGATTGCCGGAGTGGAGTCTAACTTGAAACGGCTGGACACTGACTATATTGATTTAATCCAATGCCACATCCATATCAGAGAACCAAATATGGAATATTTTATTGAGGGATTCCAAAAACTCCAGGTAGCTGGAAAGGTTCGCGCTTATGGGGTCAGTTCCAGTAACTTTGATTTTATCAAAGACTTTAATGCTGATGGTGGAATGGCCGCGCTCCAGATCGATTACAGCATTTTGAACCGGACCGCTGAAGAGGAGATTTTTCCTTACTGCCAGGAATATGATATTGGTGTCATCGTCCGCGGACCATTGGCGATGGGAATATTAACAGGTAAATTTACTCCAGATACCCGATTCCCAGAAGGTGATTTTCGACGAAACTGGCATGAGAACCTGGATGAAAACCAGGTATTTCTGGATGATTTAAAGAAAGTGGATCAGCTGCGAGAAATTATGGGAGATAAATCTCTTGCTCAGTTGGCACTGCAGTTTGTATTGTCTAATCCGATCGTGACAACTGTGAGTCCTGGAGCAAAAACAGTAGACCAATTGAGGCAAAACGTTGAAGTTGGGGGATTGCCTCCTTTATCCAAGCAGGTCTTGTCACAGATAAATGA
>JAZFRV010000339.1:0-2638 GCA_036445875.1 Anaerolineales bacterium | reverse complement strand
ATTGTTAGACAGGTTAATATTTCCTGATTTTTGATATTATCCCAAAATTATTCTTTATTCTTAAACCAAAAAACAATCATTTTGAGCGTGAGATTCAAGTAAACGTGTTACTGGGAACTTTGAAAGTGTATTTCATAAAATGAATATTTTAAGGAAGGGAAATTGCCAGGGCAGCATACCCTATCTGTAGGGGGTGTACTAATTCGTAACCCCAAATCAATGGGCAAAAACCATTAATAAGCCTGGTCTTAATTGTTCGTATTTTTTACTATTTTCTTAAGATAACCAACCTTAAAGAATTGATTTTATTTAGAGGGTTAGGATTGATACCTAGCCTTTCATCCGGTAAAATTATCTTTGAAGCGTTCCCCCCTTTTGGGATTTTTTTTATAACTGAATAACACAACCCTCCAGGTTGTAAAGTATTTGAACTCTCGGGATGAGAGATTATTCCGGACAGAAATATATTCTTCTTTTCAGGAAGAGAAGAGTTGAGGAGGACAGGGTTCATGGAAGGAAAGCAAGCTTGGCAAGCTGCTCTCGGTCAATTACAGTTGGATATGCCCAAAGCAGCTTTTGATACCTGGGTCCGAGATGCAGAATTGATCTCAGTATCGGATAATGTCTTTCAGGTCGGTGTGCATAACGCCTATGCCCGCGATTGGCTAGATAGCCGTCTAAAAAGCACCCTTACCAAGTTGCTTACCGGATCCCTGAACTGTCCTGTTGAACTTTCCTTTGAGGTAAATCAAGGCTCTAGTAAAAATACCCAAAATAATCAGAATGATTATCTGGAAGATTCCAATTCAGTTCAACAGCTGGTAAATAGCACTCCTCACCAACATATTTGCATCAACACCCGATACAATTTTAATAACTTTGTCGTCGGACCCAGCAACAGACTGGCTCACGCAGCTTCTCTTGCAGTATCAGAAAAACCCGCTCAAACATACAATCCTCTCTTCCTATATGGCGGGGTAGGATTAGGAAAAACACACCTGCTGCATGCAATTGGCAACATGTGTCAGATTCAGGGGCTGGAGATTCTATATGTCTCTTCGGAAGAATTTACCAATGACTTGATCAATGCCATCCGAAGTCATACCACTCAGGCTTTCAGAGAAAAGTACCGACGAATTGATGTCCTGCTAATTGACGATATCCAGTTTATCGCCGGAAAAGAATCCACCCAGGAAGAATTCTTCCACACATTTAATACCCTGCACGGACAGAACAAACAAATCATCATGACTTCCGATCGTCCACCCAAGGCAATGATTACCCTGGAAGAAAGATTACGCTCCAGGTTTGAATGGGGACTGGCGGCAGATATTCAACCTCCGGATTTTGAAACCCGGGTTGCAATTCTCCAGTCGAAGGCAGAGCGCATGGGATATTCTATTCCAGATTCCATCCTTGAGGATATCGCCCACCGCTTCCAAACCAATATCCGTGAATTAGAAGGGGCAATGACGCGAATTATGGCATATTCAGATTTGAGAGGAATGGTTCTGGATGAAAAATTAGTTGAATATGCACTGGCAGACTTAATGCCAGAACAAAGAGATATTAAACCTCAGCATATCTTAAGCACAATCGCTCAGGAGTACGGCGTATCAATGGATGAACTTCTCAGCCAGAATCGAAGTCAGCGAATTGCCTTCCCTCGTCAAATCGCAATGTATATGTTGCGGGAAGAAAGTGAATTGTCCTTACCAAAAATTGGGGAAATTCTTGGTGGGAGAGATCATACCACGGTGATGTATGGCCATGAAAAGATCACTGGGTTACTAGAGACTGATAAAAACTTGCGACGGAAACTTGTCAATATTCAGGAAGTCCTTTATTCCCCTGTTAGTATCTCTGTCTGATACAAACGATTAAATGGAAAAACTGCTGATTATGAAAAATCAATCAGCAGTTTTTTTTATTTCGGTGGTTCTTTTTTATCTTTAGATCTCAATTTCTTAAGCCAGCTTATAAATTGTCTTCCCCAGCGATACCAGGGGTATTCGATAGGTTTCGGATCCAACTCCGGATCCGGCCAGGGGTCTAAATCAAACATCTTCCGGAAAACATATAATCCAAACAACTTTAACGTGGCCACAACTGGAGCTGCCAGGAAAACACCAACTAATCCCAATAAACTCGCCATCAGGAGAGCGGAAACTAAAACTGCTGCGGGGTGGATGTCAAGAGCCCTTCCAAAAAAGCGTGGCGAGATGTAATTATCAAAGATAAAATTAATTGAGAGGGAAATGATTAACATCATCACTGCATACTGCCAGGAAGGTAGGCCAAAATAATTCGCGGGTTGTATAAATGTCACCAACACAAGGACAATAGATGTTGTCCAGGCGCCCACATAAGGAAAAAATACCGCAAAACCGGTCATTGTTGCCAAGGCAACGGAGTACCTGACACCAAGTCCTGATAACACAATGATATAGACCACAAACACCATCATAAAAATGACGATCTGCCCTCTAAAGAAAGAGTCCCAGGTGATTCGTAATTGGCGAGACATACGCCGGATATCATAATCATATTCTGGGATTTGAGATAGGGCTAGTTTATCAACCTGCCCAGACTCAGACAGGATAAAATACGCTACAAGCACCACAAAAAAGATCCTACC
>JAZFRV010000338.1:0-3973 GCA_036445875.1 Anaerolineales bacterium | reverse complement strand
GTATCTGATGATATTAAAAACCCTTCTCAAAGAGAAGGGTTTTATGATTCAATATTCTCTGGAGTGTATCAAACTCCAGATGCCCGGCATTTTGTAAGGATTGTATTTAGATCCAACCCTGATCTTTGCAGAATCCGGTCAGCCAGGGAAGCTCCAACCATTCACCCTGGTAGGCTTTAATTGCAGGATAGATTGTGACCAAGCCCAGGAAGGGGGTAATACAAGCCAAAATAACAGTAATTCCGAGAATTAGGCTGACGATTCCTATAATTACGGTTGCGCCAATTGCCTGTACCGCATGAAAGCGAATAAACGGCCGGTCTTTCTGGGGTTCCATCACCAGCGCGATAATCGCCAGGATCCATCCCACCCAGGGAATCCAGCTGAGCAAAGCCCACAATTTGTCGTTGTCGCTTACCTCTTGATCTGAAATAGGTGTGTCAGGTGTGTTGATAATTTCTTCGGACATATTTTTCTCCTTGATGGTTTTTTCATCAGAACTTCTATAAGTGTACAACGTAAAATGGAAGGGTTAGTTTCAAATTTGAGTTTTATCATTCCACTTGAGTAAGTATCCATTCAGACAGGGCATTGATTTCCTCTGCGGATAGAAGGTTGTCCCAGGCAGGCATGGGCCATGAGCCAGTAGTGATAGTTTTTGCGTATGCTGACGCATCTTTAGTTAATCGCTCTGGAAGCAGTGATGGTCCGTCTTTCCCCTGTCTTTTGTCCCCATGGCACCGTGAACAATTATCTTGGAAAAGTTTGGCAACGTCAATAGAGGCAGGTTCTGGTTCACTCTCTTCTGAAGTTGATGTTTCGGTTGCTTTAACTACGGGGGTGACAGGCGTGTCAGTGGGAGCTGTGGGTTCGTCTGTTCCTGCACAGGCGGCCAGAATGAAAATTACCCCAAACGCTGATACCCATACCGTCTTTTTAATGGTCATCTGTTTATCTTTTGGTCCACCAATACCTTGTTTTAACTATACTCTAAAAACCAATGATTTTAACAGGATTAATATATCATTTACAATGATTCCCAAAATAGTTTTTTTATTCTTGAGCTGATATCAAGTAATGTTCTTAGCACCCTAATCGAGCATCAGCAACAGATTCGGGAATAAGCGGATGAAGAGGCTAACAGCTCCTGTTGAAAAGAGAAAGAAAGCAATCCAGCAAAATCGAACCCTGTTGGATTTGAGAGTTTAGATATTACAGTAGTAGGTTCAAAAAACACTAACTAAATAATTGAAAAACCACCCACGAAAGCAGCGGTCATTCAAAACAACAAGACTGGCAGAATTGTGAGGAAAAGCTTTCGGAAAATAACGGGTTTCTGTCCATCCTTAATTATGCCAATAACAATCCCCCTACTCCTATTAGTGCGCCGCCAACTCCTATCAGGGCGGATCCCGCCGGTATAGAACTCTTAATGCTGAGCATGATCGGCATTAAGAATATTATCAATCCGGCAATACCATGCCCAACAGCCAGTACAATCGTGGCGATACTGTCGGTGCCTGAGAACCGGGTGATTGCGATTGCTATAAAGCCCACGATACAAAAAACGAGATCAGGGATGGCATATTCAACCAGGTGTTCTGAGATGAGTCCCAAGGATAGGCTGAGAGAAATAAGGACTGAAACAATGATAACTGCTTGGCTCTCAAGTCCTTCGAAACCCAGGATAAACAACATTAATCCAGCAAGCAGCAGTCTTCCAAATCCGACTGTATAAAACCAGATTGTCTGTAGGTGCTTCCCGTCTATTCCGACTGCAATTTGATAGGCAGGCAGCAGCCCTGTTGCCAGCAGAAATATCCGATTCGGAAGGGAGATTTTCTCATCAATTTATAGTCCTGCCAAGAACAGCAGAAGCATGGAACCTAACATGTACAGTGAAGCGAATTTAAACAAATAAAAAGTGATCTTGTCAGATGGCAAAGTTAAGCTACGGACAGCCAGGACCAACAAACCGGCCCCCAGCACAGCCATTAATCTCAAGAATCCCCAGGTCAAGCCCACCCCATAGGCAGCTAAACCCATAGCCAGGGCGGTTAAAACACTGGAGATCGCAATAATTAAACGAGTGGTTTGAAAACCGTATACACTTGGAAAAGTGGGGATTTTTGCGACCTGGTAATCCTCATGATATCGGATGTTGAAGGTTAAGATATGGGTTGGAATCCAGAATAACACTGCCATGGCCAGGGCAATCCCAATCCAATCAATTTGTCCGGTTCCGAGTACTCGCCCAGCCAGTACTGGCATACCGCCCGAGATACCTCCCAAGACGATTGACCAGGCAGTCCGTCTTTTAAGCCAGATAGTGTAAATTACCACATCAATGAAGAACCCCGCAAAAACCACAAGACCATACTGCAGGTCCAGGCTAACTGCCCACGAGATACCCATGGTGGAAATTACCAATCCGAGAATCAGCGCTTCGTGGGGTTTCGTTACCCCTGTGCTTAAGGGTCTATTGCAGGTCCGGGGCATCCTGGCATCAATGTCTCTGTCATACCACATATTTAACACTGTGCTGCCGCTGATTGCCAGGAATAAGCTGCCCCCCAAGGCCAAGATGGTGGATATATTCAGGACAGGGCAGTTAGAACTCATATATCCCGTCAGGCCAGTCATCAACAGTAAAAAGGTCTGGCGGGATTTAATAAGTGGAAGATATCTTGTTTTGATTGTGTTGAGTCCAATTTTTATTTTATTCATCTCGTTTTCAAACCAAAAGGCCATATTTCTATGGGGAAAGAGGATCCGTTTGCCTCCCCATTGTACTTCTTTTTGAGGACTTTGTTTTCCTTCAACAGATAACTGCTATTAATCCTGGGCGCAGCGGAAACCGACATCCGGCGCAAAAAATGTGGGTCCGGCGCTGTTCTGTTTCCAAATCCGTAAATCCACTTCGTACGAGTAAAAGCTGCCTCCCCTCAGGTAGCGATAATGCTGCTTGGGATAATCATCGCCAGTCCACTGCCAGACATTTCCAGCCATATCATATAAACCATAGGGGCTTGCCTGATCCAGGGTTTCATATCCATCGTAGCTTGATCCATTATACAAACCTACTGGAGTGGTATTGCCTAATTTCCCCAGGATCTTTTCAAACAAGTCGTGTGATGAATAATAATTGGCGTGGCTGGATTCGATTTCCATTCCCCACGGAAATGCCAGTCCGTGTTCATCGGTAAGGGTAGTTCCCCGGGCTGCTTTTTCCCATTCCAGTTCAGTTGGCAGCCGCCATCCGTAATAGGCACAATATGCTTCTGCCCCGAACCAGGATACCATGGTGACGGGATGATTCCTCAATTCAGAAATTGAGGAAAACATCTGATTTGTAATATTTATCCGTTCCCCAATATTATTGAGTGGGTAATGGAGTTTATCTCCAGCTTCAATCCGATCCTCATGCTTGTATCCATCAAATGGATCACCTGGATAAGGGCCATAAACCCCGTAAATAATTGTTGTGTTTTCATTCTCGATTACTTCCACATCTCCGATGTCATTTAAACCATCTGTAACGGCACCGTTCAAATACCGGGCATATTGTTCATTAGTGACGTTAGTGATCATGATCTGGTAATCATAATCGATATCAATCATATGATCATTCTGCCCGCTGGGAAATTCACCTGCTGGGACAACAACCCAGGATTCGGGATCTATCCCGGTATCCACATAGTCTGGGGGAGAAATTCTTGAGATGTCAGTTGCAGGACCACATGCCGCCAGTAATAGGAGTAGTAGAAAAACTAGGTAGCGTGTCATTTTGACACCTCCTCCAGGGTAGAAGTTAACTCATCTAATTTTCTTTTACCCTCATTAATCTCAGCCTGGGTTGTATTTTTCGTTTCAGATTTGAGCTCTTCAGCCCAACGGCCGTCTTTAAGGAAAAGGTCATAAAGGCGCCAGAGTAAAAACACAGCCAGGATCACCAGAACGCCAGCCAAGCCAA
>JAZFRV010000337.1:0-4202 GCA_036445875.1 Anaerolineales bacterium | reverse complement strand
AAAACGTCTACAATTTCAGCAAGAATTGACCCGAATATAAAGAAACGGGCTGAACAGGTTTTTAGAGAATTGGGATTAACTTCTTCTCAAGCAATAACGCTTTTTTATAAACAGGTGGAGCTTCAACAGGGATTGCCCTTCATCGTGAAAATTCCAAATGAACTTACTTCGGAAGCCTTGGAAGCCGCCAGGTCTCGAAGAAACCCAGATAGTTTCAACACTGTAGAAGATCTTTTCGACGATCTGGGAATCCAGTGAGGACGATCCATCGTACTTCACAATTCAAGAAAGATGTCAAATTAATGGGAAAGCGCGGGAAAAAGTTTGCAGAATTCAAAGGGTTAATCAGGAGAATAGCGGATGGCGAAACACTGGAAGCCAAATACCGAGATCACATATTGGTTGGTCAGTATGAAGGAACCCGCGAGTGTCATATTGAGCCGGATTGGCTGCTGATCTACGAGTTGACCGAGAGTGAACTTGTCCTTATCCGAACGGGAACCCATTCAGACTTGTTTAAGTAATAATGACAAACGTGTTTCCAAGAAAAGACCGACCAACCTAGGTTGTCCATCCTGTATCTGGGGGAAAACCTAGTCCATCCTCTTTATGGAGTTGACCGCAATCTGTCCATTATTAGCATAATTTCCACCCTATTTGCACCACGGTTGCACTAGAAATCCACCCAAATCAACTGGTTTGGCGGCTTGATGTCCTTAACTATTCTGCCAAATAGAAAGGCGTGATGCAACTTTGCCGGATCTCAAACGTATAAAGCATTCACTGGTATATCCATTAATCTCCCAGGAATATTAAATGGAGAATCATTATGAACATTCGAAAAGTAATGTTAGTATTACTGCTTGTCCTGTTCTCGGCAAGCTGCTCTCAGTTATCAAATTCCCAATTGGAAAGGAAAATCCTTCGGATTGAAGAAGGATTACTCACTGAACAATCAGATCCGCCCTGGAAGCGAATGGTTCTGTCTGAAAGAATGGCATATTACAATGTACCCGGGGTTTCAATTGCTATAGTCAACGATTATCAAATCGAATGGACCAAGGGGTACGGCGTACTGGAAACGGGAACTGATCAGGCGGTCACGACCAATACACTCTTCCAAACAGGTTCGACCGTGAAACCCATCGTTTCAACAGCTGCTCTATACTTCGTAGAAACTGGTGATCTTGAACTGGATCGAAATGTGAATGACTACCTTACTTCATGGAAACTTCCCGAGAATGAACTCACGGCGCAAGAACCGGTCACCACACGTCGCCTTCTGAGCCACAACGCCGGGTTGCCCTATATCCCGCTATTTGGCTATGCGCAAGGTCTTGTAATCCCCAACCGGGGCCAGATCCTGAATGGAAACCCTCCAGCAAACTCTGAACCCGTGCTGGTAAAGGTTATCCCAGGTTCCCAATATTCATATTCCAACGGAGGCTATCTGATCGTCGAGCAGCTGCTGGAGGATGTGGCCGGTAAGCCGTTTGATGTGATCATGGAAGATATCATTTTTGGGCCTCTGGGCCTGGGTGCAATAACAGTCAAATATCCTCTGCCGGAAGACCTTGCCTCGCAGGCAGCGTCAGGTCATCAACTTGACGGTAATGTCCTACCGGGTGGTTGGCACACATTCCCAGAAATGGGCCCAGGAGCAAGTTGGTGGGCAACTCCATCAGATCTGGCCGCTTTCTATATCAATCTAATGCTGACTTATACCGGACAAGCCGAGAACATCATTACCCAGGAGATGGCCATTGAAATGCTCACTCCCCAGGTAGAAGACCGCGGGTTGGGACCGTGGATAGATGATGATGGCGGAGATCGATTCTATTTTGGTCACCCCGGGCACAATCACGGTTACAAGAGCTACCTGGTGTTTTATCCAGAACGAGGCCAGGGACTGGTGATCATGACCAACAGCGAAGCTGGCGATGATCTATATAATGAAATTCTGCATAGCGTAAATAATGAGTACGGCTGGTTGAGAGATAATACAGTTTTATACTCAGTCATTGTTGCTATATTCTTTATAGGCATAGTGGCTTTCTTCGTCCTCCGCAGAAAGAGATCTGGCATTAATTAGGCTTAGGTCCCGTCCCATACCGGTTCACAAGTGCAGGATAGATATTCCGATTATTCATCATATTTTGGGACTAATTTCTTCCTTGATTGTAAAATTTGACCTCAATCCTACCTGCGGTCTAATATCGTCACACACGCACCCGCAGCTCAATGGATAGAGCCCTTCGACTTCCCCTGCGGGGATCAGGACAGGCAGGCGTCTAACTCCGAATCAAATGGGAAGTTGTCCATTGTGTCCACAGGGGTATTTTTTGTCTATTTTGTCTGATTTTCAGGGGGAATTTTGTTCATTAGGTCCATAGTTTCCATAAATTCCATCCCAATTGCACACGAATTACCCACAAAAATCAATCAAATCACTGGATCGGCGACTCGATATCGAATTAATCTGCAGTATCCCCCTACTCTATTCAACCAGAATATCAAAACTCTGCTTTGTGAAGATTGAGCAATTGACTCTTAAACAATAGGGGGAAGCAGCTCATATCTTTCCGATGGAACAGCAGAGTACATCCGATCCTTGCGACAATGAGGAAACATTCCACCATTTCCCCAAGCCCCACCCTGCCTGCACACCATAATTGGCCCCTTAAATGGATCGGGGGTAAAGAAGGGTTGGTTTCTATGTCAATTATGCATGTTATACTAAGATTACTGCTCCTGAGATCATCAAGATTTTTCTATGATCACGGGAGGTCCTCAGATAAGGAATCGCTGGTGAGTTGACCTTGATCCAAACAGATACCAACCCATCGCGGGATTCTCATTCCCAGATAACCCTTGGATTTGCTCCTGAATCACAGATATCAGCAGTAAATCTTCGAACTTCAGGTAACATTCTCAATCATATTTCCGTTTTTAATATGACCCACTTGCTTCCTACGGTAGGTCTATCTTTACTGGCTGTTCAGAAGATTGCTTATTTTACTGGTGCCAGGCAATCCATCAGTAGAATTCCCTGAAAAGGATCCCCTGGATCCAAAGGAGAGAAAGCAATGCAATTTTATCGAAAGCCTTCCCACTGGATGCTCTTTTCCATCCTGTTGATCCTGGTTCTGACCGGTTGCTCCCAATCCACGCCCACACCAGACCCGTATACCTTTACTCCGGAGTGCAACGTACCGGATTTAATAAAGGCAATCAATGATGCCAACTCCACACCCTCTATTCCGGCCGAAATACAACTTCCAAACAACTGTGTTTATACATTGACTAAAGTGGATAACTTGGGAATTTTTAGTGGCTTGCCCATTCACAGTGGTTTACCAGCAATCCAAAGCGAGATCACGATCCGGGGCAATAACGCAGTTATTGAGATTCTGCCGGACGTAGGAGAACCTCCTTTTGGCCATTTCGCCCTTGATATTGAAAGTAAATTGAAGTTGTATGACCTCACCTTAAAGGATGGCGCCCGATATTTAGGTGGGGCTGTGGTCAGCAAACGTGGAGATCTATGGGCCTATAATGTCAAGTTCCTCAACAACATGGCCTACCCGGAAAGCATGGATAACGCTGGCAGAGGAGGCGCGATCTGGAGTTACTTTGGTAAGGTCCGGATTAGGGCAAACTCCCTCTTTCAGCGGAATCTGGCGGGGCAAACTCAGACATCCAACCCTGACCTCGGCGGGGCAATCTACAGCTTTAACAGCAGTCTGTCAATAATTAACTCCTATTTTCTAGAAAATTATGCCACAGGACATGGTGGTGCGGTTTACGCAGAAAAAACGATGGCGGGTTTAGGAGGGGATATGGTCAGCGGAGGGGGTATGATCAGCATTCAGAATTCTGAGTTCAGCCAGAATACTGCGCACCTGGACGGAGGGGGGCTGTACATAATTGGCGAAAGTGAGGGTGCTTTTATTGCTTCAAGTACGTTTATTGAAAATCTCTCAGACGGACTCGGCGGCGCTGTCTTCATTCAAGATTCGGAAGTGCATATCAACTCTACAGAGTTCCATTCCAACCAGGCTGAACATGGCGGCGCTATCTACACAAGAAGATCTGCCGCTGGAGAAACAAGCCAGTTGTTCAGCGACAACGATGTTTTCGTTATTAATACAGCTCTAGGGAGCGGGGGAGCGATTTATTCCCAAAACTCTGACCTGGAACTA
>JAZFRV010000336.1:0-5229 GCA_036445875.1 Anaerolineales bacterium | reverse complement strand
ATCATTTTCATTAACTTGGTTTCCTTGTTTTCATCCTGCCAGGCTGAAAAACATGGGACTGAAATAGGGGATCAACCAGATCACCCAGACCAGGACACTGAATTTATGAAAGTTCTGGATGGCGTTTTCATTTTTCCGTTTTAGGACTATTGCCGCCCAAACGGCGTGGACAAACATCAATAAAATAGCGATAACGCCCGTTATGCCGTGAATATCAACTGTCATCCCACCAACAAATTCAATCATCATACCTGTTCCCCAGGTATCACAAATCAGGCCCAATACAAAAAACGCCAGGTGCCAGGGTTTTAATCTACCCTGGATTCGTTCGCTCCATACCCCAATGGAATAGAATATTAACGCTGCGGTGATGATAATGCTTGCTGTTGAATCCATCTTATGCTCCTTATAAACTTTAGTTTTCCAGGAGTCCTAAGTTGTAAATATACCATAATTCTTTTAGGTCAATAACACCCATGGAAAATCAGACAGAATAAAATATTTCAAATAATGATAAAGCTTAGTTAAAATTTATCCCCGCATCAAATTCTACATCAGAAATAGGGGGCAATCCCTGGGCTGGGCAAACTCTCATCTTCCCTGATTTTCCAATCTTGATGGAAGTTGGTCCCTGATTAATTAAATAAAAAAACCGGAGCTTTGTATTATGCTCCGGTTCAGTTAAGAGAGCTTATTTGATATTTTCCTTTCATCAAATTGCGCGCTTGGAAGCGGACATAGACATTTCAGCGCAGCGACACTGCAGTTGACTGCCCCACTGGACCAGCCGTGATCCAACAGAATCCAATATCCGAATGCTCATTTTTGTGACATTTGATTCACAGTTATCTTTTGCAGATTGAACCATTCGATAGTGCATAGCTTGGGCAATTTTATCTTGTCTGCGTTCTCTTTGATAATCATAATCTTTCCAGGTAATCATGGTATTTCTCCTTATAACGTTATTCGCTTTTTTTCAATAAGTACTGCATTCCATCAAGTATTTTTCTTTATATGTTGAACTTTTTATTTAATCTCTCCATTTTCCACCTCCAAAGCTATAGCTAATCGCACAATAAAAATGCTGACACTGCCCTTAAAGTATCCTGGACCCGCTCGCCATTCAGTGTATAACACTTTGCTCCCGAGCAGCGCCTTTCAATCAGATAGCCCGTGGCACTCAACTGTTTTAGGTGTCTGGATGAGGCTGATTGGCTGAGCTCTAATCTCTCCATGATTTCCTGCGATCGCAGCTCTCCTTCTTCCGCTATCAGCTTTAATATGTGCAGACGGACATCATCTGCGAGGGCGCTGAGCCGGATATTAATCTCATTTCGGCTAAGATCCGGAGCATGGATCTTGGTGTCTTCTGGAAGCCGAGCTCCAAAAACCACGCCCAAGGCATTTTTATATTTAAATCTTCCCAGGTAAGGTCCTATATGGGCACTGGGCACAAAAACCAGCTGGCTGATTTCCTTTGAATTAAGATCCCATTTCTCTTCATCAAAATCCTTGCCAGTAATAAATTTGGCAGTCTCCTCCCGACTCATATTTCGGTAATCAATTTCTTCAAATGCCATCACTGCATCAGTCAGCATGGGGGTAATCCGGTCATACTCCGCTTGAAAAAATTCTTCCCACATGAACTTCAAATGGGAAACTATCACCTGCTGCATTTTGCCGGGATCATTCAGCAGTTGATGAGCTTTTTCTTCAATTTTTGGATCAACTGAATCCTCTCCAAACTTGGATAGTAAATAGTCCATAAAAAAGTCCGTATCCGCCAGCAGCATTTCTCTGTTTACTTCTGTCTTTCTACTAACCCCATCACAGGGATCATAGCTAATGTAAAAATCCAGCACATTGTCTCGCAATGAAATCGGATTGCTATTTTCCAGATGTGCCAGATAAGTTGGAAAGTCTTTCCACAACCGGGTGGGTAATACTGCGTAGTGAAATCCGATCAGCACCAAATTATGAGTGGTTTTCTGCTCAGGAGAAAGGGCATTGGTGGTCTCATATATCCAGGAACTAAGGCCGGAAAGTTCTTCACTTCGTCCCATCAAAACCATACTTTGGATGATTGTCTGGACGGAATCGAGCCGGATCTCAACTGTGGAAACTTCTGGCATTACGATTGCATCTGGTTTTGGCATTGACCTCTCCTATATTTCTGACTTATTCGGGTTACCCGCTTTATCGGGTTGTGAACATATCATAGCATAGAAAGAGCCTTTGTCAAGACCCAATTTGGGCAATTTGATGACAAAAACTCCCTTTATTACAGGATCTGCGCCGGGAAGTATGGAAGATTTAGTTTTTTTTTGGATTTAAAGGGGAAAATGGATTCGTTCCTACATCTACCTAGAACCAAGGTTTAGATAACCTACTCGCGCAAAAATCTAATCAGCTTTCATCAATCATTTCAAGAAATGTTTCCAGGATTTGAGGGTCAAACTGGATCCCATATTGTTCCCTCAGGAAAGCAATGGCTTGTTTTTCTGATCAGGCTTTCCAATAGGGACGATCGGATTGTAAGGCATCCTTAACATCAACCGCTGCAAAGATCCGTGCTGCCAGAGATATATTTTCCCGGTAAATTTCCCCTGGGGTTCCTGGAAACATCCCGGTTTTCGCGATGACAGCAAGGGATATCCAGAGCGGGCTTGAGTTAATTAATATTGGACCTGGTTCAGGGACAATCAAATCAGGATTGTGGTATAAAACCAATGACGTTGAGTCTAGATTTTCCGTGAGGAGTAAACATGAATAGACAAAAAAAGACCATTCTGACCGCATCCCTGTTATTGGTTTCCCTGATTATTCTCTCTGGATGCCAGACCTCTCTTCCAGCCCTCGCTCAGACCCCAACTCCTTTTACTGAAAGAGAAGATGATGATGAAGAAGGAGATCCCTTTATTGGTGTGCCAAACCCTGCCTCTTTTTACTGTCAGGAAATGGGATATGAACTTGAATTGAGAACTGTTACTGGCGGTACCCAAGGTATATGTATTTTCCCAGATGGCAAGGAATGCGAGGAATGGGATTTTCTATCCGGCAGCTGCGCCACAGAATGGTCTTTTTGCCAGAGACAAGGATACAGTATCAAAGCGGGCGATAATATCGGAACCTGTGTTTTCCCGAATGGTTCCTCCTGTTCAGAATATGATTTTTTCATCCGGGAATGTGAAGCACCTAAATAAGATATTAATATTATAATAGGTGATATTCCTCAGCACACTAACCAACTCAGACACAACAAACTCACTATTCTGTTGTGTCTGTCGTTATAAGAGAGATGATTAAAACATCTCTCTCCTGCTATGAAGGAGAATATACAATGGCTTCTAAACAGTCCCCCGCCAATCAGGATTTACAACATATTATTGAATCAGCCCAGCGCTTAGGAATAGAACTGAACGAAGCGGATGCCCTCCAGTGGCTAACCGCAATTTCCTCTGCCCAAGGAGAAGATGAGGTGGTATTTGATGAGCGCGCCGGTGTTTTTGGCCATAAAATATCCATGCTTGATTTCAGCTCAGACGATCTGGCCCATTTTAGAAAATTGGGAAAATTGGTAGAGTTTTTGGATATACCAGGGAAGGTTGAGACAGCATTGGCTCTTTCCGGTTCGGCAGCCCAATCTAAAATCCAGATCTATCCGGGTGATGCGGATTATTTTGAACGCATTAATATTATCGCTGACAGCCGTGACGAAACCTGCCAGGTGCTAGCTGAATTGATTCGCGAAAAGGCCCTCTCAACAGAATCGGGACCAACATTCCAGCTAATGGAAGTTCGATTTGGATCATATCCATTTGACGTCGTAATTGGAGACCGAACCTACGCCGCTGGCAGTTCTATTTCCTGGTCAGTTGACCAAATCAGGGATGGGGCAATCAAGGCGGCCGCGCCTTCTGGAGATCCAGTAAGTATTGAATGGTTTGAGGTTTCCTTGGATCCTGGTTGGTGTAAATTGGATTGGGTAGTTGCGGATCCTATCCGGGGCGAGTTAGTTAATGCCAGCAACATGCTGGATGTTACCTGGGAAGCTCCTGATGGTTCAATCACTCCGCTGGATGGTTTCCTGGATCCATACTTCCAAGAAATTTACCTGGATGGAGACTCTATTCCGATATTTTCCAAACTTTCTCAACATGTTTCGGCCAATGCCCTCGATCAATATGTCACCCAGTTGGAGAAAGAAGTTAATAAATATCTCACAAAAGACATCAATTATGGGAAAGCCGCGAAAAGAATGTACAACATCTTCCGATTAACCGGCAGATATGGAGAGGCCGCCCTGATTCGGGAGCTATTTGACGAGCCTTCGTCCATGCTATACCAGGTTTGGGCCTTGATTCGGACCATGGATGAATGCAGTAATCCCGAATCCAGCATCTCGATAGAAAGTGTAAAGAACCAGGCGGACCAACTGATATTGGAAGTCATCCGCGCACTGGAAGGTGATGAGGAAACCCTGGTTGTAAAACATTTACTTCAACTGCGAGATGCACTTGAGGATCAAAGCCAGGGCCAGGGACATCCGGTCGGGGTGGAAGTTGCCCGCGACGAAGTGATAAATATCGTAAATAACTTTTTTTATGAGAAATTGACCACGGTTCCTGAAATAAAAGATTACATGGATGCCTTCCAGGGCTGAATAGGAAATCTAATAGAAATAAAACCGGGAATACAGAATATCTCCCTCAAACTTGCATTTCCGAAAAAAGACGCTATAATATCCAGCAATACAATAAACGCGTTGACTGGGACAAGTAACGGATGAAGTCCTCAACAGGGATAGAAAGTCTATGACTGAAAACTTTCTAAGAAGACCCTCCGAGAAAACCCCCCCTGAGCGGAAACCCGAACTCCCGTAGGGAAGGAAAAGTAGGGTGATACGATTGGCCCCGTTACCGGCCCCATGAGATGAGTCCAGCCCATTCTAAGGTCTGACTTAAATCTGGGTGGAACCGTGAGAAACTCTTGCCCCAGTTGGCAGGAGTTTTTATTTTTTTTGGAGGTGTATTATGGCTAAAAACAATTATCTGGGATCTGAGCTGTGGAAAATCAGGCATTCCACTGCCCATGTGATGGCCCAGGCAGTGCGGGATTTATTCCCTGAAGGGGCTGCCAAAATTGCTATAGGTCCCCCCATCGCTGATGGTTTTTACTACGATTTTGACCTACCCCGACCCTTAACTCCAGAAGATCTGGAAGAAATCG
>JAZFRV010000335.1:0-28614 GCA_036445875.1 Anaerolineales bacterium | reverse complement strand
CCACCGGGGCTGCCGTTTAGGGATTACTTATCCGGAAATAACTGAAATGCAGGCACGGGCAATTATAGAAGCAACCTGTGAATTGACTAAAGAAGGGGCCAGTACTTCTAATTCGGGCAGCGAAGGAGATTTATCTCCAGCTTCATATTTACTGATTGTGCGGGCTGTCGAACCGATAATTTCTCCGCACGCCTTTTTAGATTCTCCACGCTGGGTTCGGGCGGTCCTGAGCAGGACTCCCATTTTTTTTGAAAGTATATTGATTGCTAGTTGGTAATCCATTTACCAATTCCTCTAACTCAGTTCAATAATAGTATCGCGTTTCCTCACGAGAGAGGTGATTATTCGGTCAAGTTGGGCATGGTATAACCCATTCCCGTCCGGGTGACGATATGAACCGGGTTGCTTGGGTCCTCCTCTAATTTACTTCTTAAGCGGGAGATGGTTACCCAGAGGATTTCTTTATCATTCTTGTACCCATCACCCCAGACCGATGATAAAAGCTCTTCCGTGGTCAATATTCGGCCTTTATTATGAGAAAACTGAAGTAGTAAACGGTATTCCGTAGCTGATAAGAGAATTTTTTCCTCTTTTTGGAACACTTCTGCCCGGGCAAAGTCAATTTTGAGATCACCATGGTTAAAAATTACCGGTTGTGAGACGTCGCGTGAGAACATAGAACGTCGCAGCACAGCGCGCACACGTGCTAATAATTCCGATGCAGAAAATGGCTTAACAATATAATCATCTGCTCCGACGTTTAAACCCTGAACGCGATCGCTCTCATCTCCCTTTGCGGTCACCATAATGATCGGTACCTGAGAAAAACCGCGGATGCGCCGGCAAGTTTCAAAGCCGTCCAATTTTGGCATCATCACATCCAGCAGCACCAGATCGATATCTTGTTCAGATACGATTTCAACCGCTTTTTCTCCATCGAGGGCATCGATGACCTCAAAGCCGTCCACAACCAGATTGGCAGAAATTAATTGAATGTATCTGGGTTCATCATCGACAATTAGGATGGTTCCTTTTTCCATTTCTATCCATCTCCTCTTTTACATCATTCAAGCTCTTCATTCTGCTGAAGAGGCAAGGTGATATGAAATGTTGTACCTTTTCCTTTTTCCGATTCTGCGGAAATTTGTCCATTATGTGCACCAATAATTTTTCGGCAAATATACAATCCCAATCCAGTACCACGGACTGACATCCTGGTTTCCGGAACCCTGTAAAATTGTTGAAATATCTTTTCTAAATGATCTTCATCAATACCAGGACCATTATCACTTATATCAATCCTGGCATTTCCTCCGTCTTGAAAAATCTTTACAACCATCTTCGAACCTGGAGCATATTTCGAAGCATTATTAATAAGATTGTCAAATACTTGGCCCAGACGCATTGGATCTGCTTTGACTATCACCTCTTGATTTTCAATCTCTAGATCGATTGTTACATTAATGTCTCTCAATTGAGATCGCTGAATCATATCCCGCAGAACAACGTCCAGTCTGACAGTCTGTAATTTCATCTGCAGGGTTCCGGACTGAAGGCGGGAAGAATCCAGCAAATTATCTATTAATTCCTGTAAACGATCTGCTTCATCATCAATAATACCCAGGAATTCCCGGAATGTAGGCACGTCCCAATCTGTGTCTTCCCGTAGCAGTGTTGTCGTGTATCCTTTTATAAATCCCAATGGAGTTCTGAGATCGTGAGAGACCATGGCAACAAAGTTTTCCTGCATTTTCCACATTCGTTGACTGCCTTCGATTTTATTAATGGTATTGACCAGCAAATCCCGTTCCAACATCTGCGCGATATGATCTGCAATGAAATAAAAGGATTGACGATCCTGATCGGAATATTCAGGTCCTCCGAAGCGGATCATGACCAGTACTCCCACGCAGTCTTTCCCATGCCTTAATGGAGCGCCGATATAAAATGGTGTCCGTAAACGGTCATCCTCCGGGCCTTTGATAACATCCTGATGAACAACCAGTTGGTCTTTTGTGAGAATTCTTTCGATAAAATGTTCCCCCCAGGCAACATCCGCTTCCTTTGACCTCCCCCTGCCAACTGATCGAGCGTAAGTTGGCCGCATTTCATCATTGTCTTTTAGATATACAACAAAATTATCAAATACCAGTAATTTTCTAGAGAGGTCGATTAGAGTCGGTATTACGTCAGACACATCATCTGTCTGTAATACCAAACTGCTTAATTCAAATAGCGTTTTGATAAACGCTTTCCCAGATACTGTACGATCTCCCATAATTTATGGAAAAACCTGCTTAATCTATTGTGGCGGATAATATCTATGAAAGAACTTACTGCTCAATTAATCTAGCGTTTATTATAACGCTATTGGTAATTTTGAGGTTGTTTTCGTAATAAATCAGGAATTAATCCCCGTCTAGTAACTTTTGACCAAGATTTTTTTGGGAAAATATGTTTTGTTAGCTGGCTGTAAAGTCTTTTCTGTTTACTTCCTAATCGATATATGTTGTAATACTACCAGTTATGAATAGCCGTTACCAAAAAATCAGTCCTACAATATTAGTGATCGACAATGATCCCTCTACCGCAGCAGTATTTAAGAAGTTGCTGACGGGAAAGGATTATCATGTTTTAACAACAAACTCCAGTAAAGAAAGCCTGGATATTGTCCAACGCGTTATGCTTGACCTCATCATTCTTGATTTGCTCATGCCAGATATGGATGGTTGGCAGCTGTGTACAACAATCAGGGATATGACCAGAACACCAATTTTAATTATATCAGCTATTGAGTCTTCTGAAATCATCACCAAAACGCTAAATCTTGGTGCAGATGATTATCTTGTCAAACCTGTCTCCTCCTATACATTGTTGGCCCACGTAAAAAATCTTGTCCGGCGGCATATAACCGAGGAACTCGCTCTTCCCCAAAACGAATAATTCCCTTCAATATATTATGGAACCTACTGGCATTGATCTCACAGTATGTTCTTGCCCGCTGCAAGGTTGAAAACTTTTGGTATAATTATTTCAACTAGATGAAACTTATTGCAGGGGAGAGTCCCATTATTGGGCACCGAAGGGGCAAGTCTACTGCTTAAAAAAGGCAACTCGCAGCAGATCAAACTCTCAGGTAAACGGACCTTGCACTTCAGACCCTCTGGAGAGTCCCCGGACACCGAAGGAGCTAAAATCTCTCAGGTCCCAAGACAGAGGCACACGCCGATCCCTTTGCGTGTGTTTTTTGATTAAATCAGGCTATCGATCAAAGTGTTTAAAAGGAGTATAAAATGAAAGCACCGGCCGAGTTAAAATACTCGAAAAATGATGAGTGGATCCGGGTTGAGGGGGATGTGGCGGTGATGGGGATTACAGACTATGCCCAGGATCAGCTTTCTGATGTTGTATTTGTAGAAATCGTCGCTATTGAGGGAGACGAATTAGGACAGGGAGAAACCTGCGCTGTGGTGGAATCTGTAAAGGCCGCCGCTGATATTTATATGCCGGTAGGTGGAGAAGTTGTGGCCGTCAATGGAGCTTTGGCCGATTCCCCAGAACTAATCAACGAGGATCCATTTGGAAAAGCCTGGATAATAAAAATCAAGATGTCCGATCCAGGGGAAATGGACAGTATGATGGACTCGGAAACCTACCAAAACCTGGAAAGAGATCATTAACTTTTTTTCGTATAAAGCATCCTTGATTTATAAACATATTTACTAGTATTATTGTATCTATTTACTGTATAAAAAGGACCTGACATGTATACATCGCATACCCAGGCTGACAGAGAGGCTATGCTCAAAGTTATCGGTATGGACAAGGTGGAAGATTTATTCCAGAGTCTGCCCGATGAGGGTAAATTTCCCGAGTTAGCTTTACCTGAAGGCATCACCGAGATGGAAGCTCTGGATGAATTATCTTACATCTCTTCAGTGAATGAAACACCCCAGGAATTAATATCCTTTCTTGGTGCTGGAGCATATAACCACTATATCCCGGCAGCTGTTGATTCCATCCTGCGTCGCAGTGAGTTTTATACTGCATACACTCCCTACCAACCAGAAATCGCCCAGGGAACACTGCAAGCTATGTTTGAATACCAGAGTTTAATCGCAGCCCTGACGGGAATGGATGTCGCCAATGCCTCTCATTATGATGGCGCGACTGCCGTGGCAGAAGCGGTTAATATGGCTTACCACAATTTCAGGGGACGTCGCAAAAAAGTAATCCTCTCCCCTTCCGTTCATCCCCAATATCGAGCTACGATCCATACTTACATGAAGGGAATGGACTTGGAAATAGTAGGAGAAGATCTGGAGTCTGAAGCTGATCCCGATCAATTGATTTCGTTGATCGATGAACAGACTGCCCTGGTTCTGGTTCAGTACCCGGATTTCTTTGGTAGAATCTTTGATCTAACAAAACTTTCTGAAGCAGCTCATGCTGAGAAAGCACTTTTTGCAGTCCATATTAACCCCGTGGCACTGGGTTTGATTAAACCACCCAGCGAATTTGATGCTGATATTGTTACCGGTGAAGGACAAGCTCTGGGAATTCCGATGTCTTTCGGCGGACCATATCTGGGGTTGTTCGCCACGAAAAAACAATATGTCCGGAAAATGGCTGGACGTCTTGCTGGTGAAACGGTTGATGCTCTTGGCCAGCGTGGTTATGTCCTGACCCTGAATACCCGGGAGCAGCACATCCGGCGGGAAAACGCAACCTCAAATATTTGCACCAACCAGGGATTAATTGCCCTGGCTTCAACAGTCTATCTCAGCTTACTGGGGAAAAATGGACTTCAGGATTTAGCTAAGTTAAACTACCACAAAGCTCATTACGCAGCCGAACGTATCAGCACGGTACCAGGATTTATGGTTAATCCTGTGCAGCCTTTCTTTAATGAGTTCGTAATCCACTGCCCTATCCCGGCCAAAGAAGTAAATCAGATCTTGTTGACCCACGATATTCTCGGCGGGTACGATCTCAGCCAGGATTATCCAGATCTGTCACATGAACTTCTTGTCGCTGTTACTGAAATGAACTCCAAATCAGAAATTGACTTCATGGTTGAGGTCCTGGAGGAGGAAACTCATGACTGAGCCAACTATTTTTGAACTCTCCAGACCCAATCGAATTGGTATCCGGTTCCCAGCACCAGATGTTCCCCTGGCTGAATTGCCTGAAGATTTCTTACGGAAAGACCTTCCTCTTCCAGAAGTTCCCGAAAACGAAGTCATCCGGCACTTTACCAATATTTCGCAGTTGAATCACGCAGTTGATGTGGGATATTACCCCCTGGGCTCGTGTACGATGAAATACAACCCAAAGATCAATGAGGAAACAGCCCGCCTTCCGGGATTCAGTCAAATTCATCCCCTGCAGCCAGTTGAAACGGTACAGGGAGCATTGGGATTGATGCATGAAACCCAACAATGGTTAGCAGAAATCAGCGGATTTTCGGCAGTTTCTCTCCAGCCGGCTGCCGGCGCTCATGGCGAGTTGACTGGCGTGCTGATCATCCGGGCTTATCACAGATCCCGGGGAGATTTGAATCGGACCAAGATGCTTGTTCCCGACTCCGCCCATGGCACTAACCCCGCCTCTTCAGCTATGAGCGGAATGGAAATTGTGGAACTACCCTCAGATGAGAGGGGAAATATTGACCTGGATGCCCTTAAAGCAGAATGTGATGAAACTCTTGCGGGGATAATGATCACCAATCCCAACACCCTGGGGCTTTTTGATGAAAACATTCTCAAAGCCTGTCAGCTGGTTCATGAACACGGGGGATTGGTATATGGTGATGGGGCAAATATGAATGCCTTGCTGGGAATTTACAGACCGGCAGAAATGGGAATTGATGTAATGCATTTTAATCTGCATAAAACATTTTCAACTCCCCACGGAGGCGGTGGACCCGGTTCCGGCCCGGTTGGAGTTATCAAAGAATTGGAGGGTTTTCTTCCAGCACCCCTGGTGGTAATGACATCCGAAGGTGATGATGATAATCCAGCTATTTATGATTTTATAATTCCAGAACAAACTATCGGGAGAACTAAATCCTTTCATGGTCATTTTGGAATTATTGTCAGGGCTTTTACCTATATGCTTACTTTAGGGAAAAATGGCTTAAAAGATGTAGCCATCTACGCAGTCCTGAATGCAAATTACATTCAGGCCCGGGTTAAAGATGTGTACCATATTCCATATGAGCGCACGTGTATGCATGAATTTGTCGCTGAAGGAAAATGGGAAGATGCACCAGAAATACGCGCGCTGGATGTATCAAAACGATTGATAGATTTTGGTTTCCACCCACCCACAAACTATTTCCCACTAATTGTGAATGAAGCGCTGATGATTGAACCTACCGAAACCGAAACCAAAGAAACCCTGGACAGATTTGTTGATACCTTACTGCAAGTTGCCGACGAGGCAAAAAATAATCCGGAAATCCTTCATAATGCTCCAACCAAGGCTCCATTTGGACGATTTGATGAGGTTAAGGCAGCTAAAGATTTGATCCTCAAGACTCAACTTCCAGATGATTATTTAACATCATAGAGATGCTTAGAGCAAATAAAAGCCCTGACTCAAATGCTGGTCAGGGTTTTTATTTCTTCTATATGATTATCAGAATTGTGATGATTATGGATTTGAGGGCTCAAATTGAGATGATAAAATAGAATTAACAGGAATATTAATCCCAGGGGTTATGTTATGAGCAGCGAACAGGAATATAAATTTGTATTACCCCGGAATGAAGTGGAAATCCATCTCTCCAATGGAGAAGTAATATCTGGCCCAAGAGGCGGTACTCTGGAAGACTATTTTTCAATCCTCCAGGACAGTTCTCTTCCACCTGTAGTCGGCGCGACGGTAAACGGAAAATTAACTGAATTATCTTACTCGGTCACAATGGACGTTGATGTTCATCCAATCACTATGGGGGATTCAGATGGAATGCGGTTTTATCGGCGTTCATTGACCTTTTTACTCGAGCGCGCATTTCACGATCTTCACAAGGACGCGATTCTCACGGTCGATCACTCCGTCACTTCTGGAGGATACTTCTGCCAGGTTTTCAGAAGATCTCCCCTCACCACAGCGGAACTGACCGAACTGGAAAAACGAATGCGGAAGCTGGTAAAGGATGACATCAGGTTTGAAAGATTAAAAGTATCCCTCCAGGAAGGGATCGATTATTTTGAAAAACGGGGATATAAAGACAAAGTTCGTCTGCTTACCCACAGGAAAAAGGATTACTTGACTTTGTACAAATTAGGGGATCTCCTTGATTACCATCACGGATACATGGTTCCCTCAACCGGTTACTTGAAGTGGTTTGATTTGAAAATGATGGATGATGGATTCATAGTCCGCTTTCCACGCCGAAAAAATCCGACTGAACTCCTCCCGGTTCCCAAGTACTATACGTTGATGAATGTCTTTCAACGATATGGCAGGTGGCTCCATCGCCTGGGAATCGACAGTGTTGGAGCGTTAAACGACTCGATCGCACAGGACCAGATCAGGAAACTAATCCTGGTCTCAGAAGCTCTTCACGAACAACACATCGGAGAAATAGCAGCTCAGATTGAGGAGCGATCAGAGAGTATTAACGTAATCTTGGTTGCTGGTCCATCCTCATCAGGAAAAACTACATTCTCCAAGCGACTTACGATACAATTGCTGGCACGGGGAATTTCACCCTTCCCCTTGGAAATGGATAAGTATTTTGTAGACAGAGAGCATACCCCCGTAGACGACTCCGGGGAGTGGGATTTTGAATCTCTGGATGCAGTAAATCGAGATCAACTCTCCCGGGATCTCCAGTGTTTGATTAGTGGCGAGGTTGTAAAATTGCCGACCTACGATTTTCAATCCGGAAAGAGCAGCGAAGGTGAGACAGTCCAGCTCCACCCCGGACAAATCATCATTCTGGAGGGTATCCACGGCCTGAATCCAGATTTACTACCAAACTTTCCCCAATCCAGTACCTTCAGGATATATGTTTCCGCCCTGACACAATTAAACCTTGACCGGCATAATCGGGTTTCAACGACTGATACTCGCTTAATCCGCAGGATTGTTAGAGATTCCCGAGAACGCGGATATTCTGCTATGGAAACAATCAATCGTTGGGAATCTGTTCGGCGCGGCGAAAAGCAGAATATTTTTCCCTTCCAGGATAACGCAGATGCCATGTTCAACTCCGCCCTGGTTTTTGAGATGGCAGCCCTTAAACCCTTAGCTGAACCAATTCTCAGGCAAGTCCCGAACAGCACTCAGGCGAGAATTGAAGTTAAAAGGCTTCTGGCTTTTTTGGAATGGTTCCTCCCCCTTGATATCACCATGATCCCGGATAATTCCATCTTGCGGGAATTTATCGGGCAATCAAATTTAAAGGATTTTACACTCTGGGAACAATAGAATAATAAGTTTGCTTTCTTAATAAAAAAAGACAGTAGACAAGTCCCTAGTGTCTTTTTTCTTTTTTCGGATAGGTAATTTTATAACCGCGGAAATCGTATGATGATCGTTGCTGTATCAGGAAGTGCAACCCGCTCACCGTAACTTAAATCAGAAAGCTCAGTTCCTTTTCTCTTTGACACATCCTGATAGATGTATACCAGAGTTCCTTTATTAGCATGTCTCTTGTTTACGAAAGCCTGGCCAACAAAATATCCTTCACTATCATTCGCGCAGCTGGTAACTTTTCCAATCACACGCCCCTGCTCATCCATTACAGGATCTCCAAAATGAGCTTTTCGAACTCGCTTTTCACTAAATCGGAAGCGAATGATTACATTTTCACGCTCCTTCTCTTGAGCCAGGTAAGCATCTCTCCCGATGAACCAGGGTTTACTTATTTTCACATAAGATCCAAAACCAGCTCCCCCAACCCCAATGTTCCGCTCTCCTGCTAGTTCATGTCCATACAGGGGTAATCCAGCTTCAGTCCGGAGTGAATCCCGAGCGCCTAATCCGCAGGGTTTAAGTCCATGAGTTTTGCCAATCTCAAGAAGTTTTCTAAAAAGGGACTCAACCTGATCGGGATGAACAAAGATTTCAAATGCAGTTCGTTCACCAGTATATCCGGTTCGAGATATAACCAGCTCATACTCACCACTCGAAACTTCACATAACTCTGCCCATCGTAAATGATTGATCTTGCGCTCATCTTCCTGGTTGAATCCTAATGCAAAGAGGATATCCTTTGAACGGGGACCTTGTAATGCAAGGTCAACCAGTTGCTCTTTGCCTTCTTTCGGATCTCGCAAGTTTCGCAGGATGGCTCTTCTTCCATATGCTTTTGCCCAGGGACGGTTGTTATCTATTTTTACAATCCCATCCTGGACTTCATTTAACCATTTCCAAACCTTGGTATCATTGGAAGCATTTACAACCATCATGTATTCCAGGTCTTTCCGCCGATAAATTAATGTATCATCTATGACATTTCCGTCAGGATCCAGAAAGTGAGTATAAGCGGATTCACCGATATCCAGAGCTGATATATTATTCCCTACAACACTATCCAGGAATGCCATCGCATCCGGTCCCTCTACTTGAAACACACCCATATGCGTGACATCAAATAAACCCGCATTTTCCCGGACAGCGTTATGCTCCTCCAGGACAGAATCATATCGTACCGGCATTTCCCACCCGGCAAATGGAACCATCCTGGCCCCAAGTTCTATGTGTAAATCAAATAATATTGTCTTCTTGGTTTCTGGATCTTCAGGTTCATCCCAGACAAATTCTGGTAATGGGTCTCCTTCAGCCTTCTCCATACCCAGATAAAATGGTTTGTTCCTTCCGACTGGATCACCCTCAACCAGGGAATCATACTTCTTGTCAGATTCCCGGACGATAACAGGACCGGGGATTTTTCTTAATACATCTTCATCTACCCGGACATAGCCATCAGAGACTGCCCTCAGCCAGGTCAAAACAAGAACTGATTTTTCTGCTGGTACTGTGAGGTGGAAACTCTGCAGTTCATCACAATTAACCATAGCCGGTACATTTCCTTCCGGAGTATACAAAATTGTTGCTTGATTTGTTCCACAATCCAGGGTTTCTATGTCACTGCTGACGATATAATCCAGAAATTCTCTGGATTTTTCACCACTGATTATGTAGGAAGAAGTAATCTTTCCTTTTTCTACTTCATCATCAAGATAATAAAAATGAGGATACCCATGTTTTCCAGGTTTATAGTCGATTCCAGCGCTCTCAGCCAGATCCCGTACTTTAAGTTTAGCGTCCTCCAGAGTTTTAAAGTCAACTTTGGCGCGTAAAGCCTTTCCTTGATAATATGGCTCACAGGAGAACAGCACATCAGCGATGATATCCGCCATTTCTTTGGTCTCTTTCTCTTTTAATCCTCTCTGGGTAATCCAGGGTGTGCCCAATCTAACTCCGGAGGGATTCAATGCCGAGGTATCACCTGGTATGGTATTGCGGTTAGTGACAATGCCAGCGATATCCAGAATTCTAGCCGCCAGATCTCCGCTTAACCAGGCATCATCTTTTCCTCTCACAGATTTCGTATCAATATTGGTCAGGTGAGTATTTGTACCCCCAAATGGTATTTTGAATCCGCGTTCTTCCAGGCGATCATTTAATATCTTACAGTTCTTTACAATCTGCTTCATTAAGACTTTATATTGATCCGTTTGAGTCAATTTAAAAGCGAGTGCCATTGCTCCAAAAACATTAACATGAGGACCACCTTGTTCACCCGGGAAAACCGCCCGGTCAATCGCTTTGATGATATCCAGGTCCGTACTCATCAGGATTGCCCCGCGTGGTCCAAGCAGGGTCTTGTGAGTTGTTGAAGAGATGATATGGGCATGCCCAATTGGTGATGGATATTCGCCCGCGACGATCAGACCGGCAACATGAGATATATCAGCCAGTAAATAAGCGCCCACTTTATCTGCAATTTCACGAAATCGAACCCAATCCAGCTGCCAGGAATAGGAGGAAACTCCAGCGATGATCATTTTTGGCTTATTCTGAATAGCAAGCCTTTCTATCTCATCATAGTCAATCTTTTCTGTCTCAGGATCCACAGAATAGGAAACGATATTATAAAATTCTCCGGATCGGTTTACCCGGGAACCATGAGATAAGTGACCACCATGCAATAAATTCATGCCCATCACTGTATCACCGAGCTCAACCAGCCCATGGTAAACCGCGTTATTAGCAGGTCCACCAGACAGTGGTTGTACATTTACATATATATCCAATGCTGTTTTACCGTTTGCTGCGAATGCCTGGGCTGCCCGCTGTCCTGCGAGACCCTCCAGAATATCCGCATATTCAACTCCCTTATAATATCGATTATCTGAAAATCGTCGATACTCAGATAACAATTTATCATAATCAAACAGCTCTTCTTCAGAAAGTCCACCGGTCAGATCAAAGGAATATCCTTCAGCATAAATATTATGGAACCCTGAGCCAAGTGCTCTCCTGACAGCCTTGGGCGTCAGGCTCTCGCTGGGGATAAGAATTAATCTTCTGTACTGCCTCTCTTCCTCAATCTGGATCAATTCATGCAATTTCGGATCAAGATCCTTTATATTTCCTCTAGTTAAAAAATCATCCATCGGTTACTCCCAATAAAAGATTAAACTATCTCGCGTTGATGAATACAACTATCCTTCCGACGGTATAAGGTGAGTTTTTATTACTGATATTAATACCAAGCCAATATATACATCAGGTCTACTGAATAAATCTCTGCCAGCAGGGTGAAGGAAAAAACGGATTCCCCAGACGATTAAACTCAGGTTTTCCAGATTATGCATTTGAATAATAAGAAGCAAAAAACCTATTTTTACCTTTTCCGGGTCCTTTCCTGAATAGGTAACCAATCAAAGAGACTAAAATAGTAACACCAGAAATGAACCATGTCGATCAAGGTACTCGAATCCAGGTTTTAATGGGAGGAAGAATTATTACACGTGGTAACAAACCTGATTCTGCTCCCGGGTTCTTTCGGGTTTCTTCAATAACATTCAACAAAAAATCCTTAACTTCACCAATCGCATTGCCTATCTTTACTGCACCGTGTAAAAATTCCCCAGTTCTCATCGAAATAAACGAGTCGGTATTTATTGCCAAAAGTCGCTGTAGAAATGTCGTACCGCCGCGGGGATTGCCTATGATAAAAACTGGTTGTTTGATCTTTATTTCATGATATGAGGGGAAATACACCTCATCAAGCAGCAAACCTGACCAGATCAGAACTTCTGCCGGTAAATAAATACCAAGATCCAACGAAAGAGCCCCTGATCTCTTTGTGGTTAACCGATAATGCATTCCTTTAGTAACTAGATTTTTCCCATCCCTCTTAAAACACGTTCCGGTGTCAACGGAAAATCATCAAACCAGATCCCAATTGCATCATGAACAGCTGCTGTAACCGCCGGCGCAAATGGGATATACGGCATTTCTGCCATTCCCAGCGCACCCCAGGGACCATTGGGATCAGGATCCTCCATCACTACGGATTTGAGAGTCTTTGGCACATCCTGGACAGTGGGAATCAAATATGTTGAAAGTTTGTCCGTTTTAACATATCCATCTTCCTGGATAAAATTTTCAGTCAGGACATATCCGAGAGCCTGAATGACTCCCCCTTCAATTTGACCCACCACCTGATCTGGATTAATTGCCTTTCCCACATCATGGGTGGAAATTACATTTTCAACAGTGATCTGTCCAGTTTCGGTATCTACAATGACTTCAACCGCTTGGGCAACATATCCGTAAGCAAAGTTCGGTGTAGATTCTCCGGTATCAGGGTCAAATTTGGTAGTTTTTGGAGCAAGATACTGATAGGTTACTACTGCCGGTCTTTCCTCATCTTCCCACTTTTCCAAGGCTCTGGTTCCTGCCCCACGGACACTATTTCCTGCCATGAAAGTCATCCGGGAGGCAGATACACTGCCCGAATCATTGGTTTCTCCGGTATCAGCGCTGATCAGGTGTACTTTATCAACTGCTACACCTACTGCTTCTGCTGCCATCTGGATAATTGCAGTATGGGTTCCCTGGCCAACTTCTGCAGCAGCATGCCGAACGATTACTTCCTCAATTTCAGTAGCACCATGGATCTCAACCGTTGCCCACGCGTTTTCTTGATAACCTGCAGAAAATCCAATATTCTTTAGTCCGCAGGCAAATCCTATTCCTCGTTTGTAAGTTTTATTGTTCGCTATTGGATCCTTTTTTCCCGCCACCCATTGAGATCCAACTTTTTTCCAGAAAGATTCCTCCGCACAGCGCTCCAAAACTTCAGTGATATTCACCAACCCTGGAAGCGGCGATTGAACAGAAGACAGCGATTCTTTTTTCAAGGCATTCTTTATTCGGATTTCCACTGGATCCATATCCAATGCTTCTGCTAATTTATTGATCTGACTTTCTGCCGCAAAAGCGCCCTGAGGACCACCAAATCCCCGGAAAGCACCTCCCGGAACATTGTTGGTAGCCACAGCTCTGGAATCCACTTTTACGTTGGGAATTTCATAGGGTCCTGTACAATTGAGAGTTGCATTTCCTAGAACTTTATTTGAGGTGTACATATATGCCCCACCATCAGCAGTTATCTCAACCTCTGCCGCTGTTAGGATTCCTTCCCGGGTGGCTCCCCATCGAGTTTTTATATAGTAGGCATGCCTTTTATGATGCCCAACGATTGATTCTTCCCGTGACCAAACGATCTTAACGGGTCGGTGAATACCTCTTTCCCGAAGGCGGAGCACTGCCAAACCCAAAACGATCTGAACGGAAAGATCCTCTCGTCCCCCAAATGCGCCGCCGATAGCTGGATGGATCACCCGAATCTGGTCCAACTCAACTCCTAACGAATGAGCAATTTCCTTCTGTTCTTCATGAGCCCACTGTCCCCCTGCGGCAATGGTGATCCGGTCCTGATCATCATAATATGCAAAACCTGCTTCAGGCTGTAGATAGGCATGTTCCTGAACAGGTGTGTAATATTCACTTTCAATTACAAGGTCGGCTTCTTGAAAAGCTTTATTTACATCACCTTTTCGAATCCGGTAAGACTCATAAATATTGGATTCCCGATCTGGATGCAGCAGTAATGCACCTCCTTCTGCTGCTTGATAAGGGTCCAATACAGTAGGTAAATCTTCAAACTCCACCTGGATCAAATCACATGCCGCTGATGCAATTTCTTCCGACTCTGCAACAACAGCTGCAACTTGGTCCCCAATAAATCGGACCCGATCAGTATAGGGAATTTGAGACCCAGGTCCGCATAAAACTGGTTGATCTTTAATCTGCAATCCATATTCATTCACCGGAACATCTCCGGCCGTTAAAACCAGGATTACACCATCCAGGGCAATAGCCTTCTGAGAATCTATGGATTTCACAATGGCATGAGGACGTCCCGCAAAAAGAATTTTCAGATACAACTGATCAGGTGCACTTATATCACCAGAATATTCAGCTTTGCCGGTTACTTTATCCAACGCATCAATCCGTTGGTGAGATTTTCCAATTGATTTCATAACTAGAACATCCCCTTTAATGGTTATTTCAATTTCCCGTTTTGAATCCGTTCTTTTTCCAGATTAATAATCCTCCGGATAATCGCCAAGGAACAGGCATAAGTTGGATCCATACCGTAATAAGAAAGTGTTCCGGCGCCTAGATTCTTCCCTTTGCTTAGAGGACGATCAGACGCATAGTGCAGGATGCCTAGATCAAAAGGCACCCGGTCTAGATTTACAATTTCATCAATAGGGTGACGAGTTGGACGGAACATTTCATATATTGCAGAGAGATATGGGCCTGCTTCCATTTCAATCCCCGTATACCCCTCCCGATAAAAGACATCCATATAAGATCTGTTTTGAAGGAATGTTCCCCTGACAGTAACTGCTTTTTGATTATCCAGCACAGTTCCATAGATCAAATTGGGACTCACATCTCTGGCATCAAAAGCTCGAGGGATTAAATATGTATTTCTGGAATGTTCGTCATGAACCACGTAGGGGATCATTACATCCCCAACGACTCCATTCAGGGTGGCCGCTTTTCCAATACTGTAAACACCAAGAATATTTCCCGCATTCTCAGCTACTTCCATCAATATATTATATGCGGCCAATCCCAGAGGATAATCTATATTGAGGATCAAGGCGTCACTTTTTTTCAAAAACGCCAGATCTCCCAATTCATCTTTTACTCTATCATCCATCCACCCAGGTTTAAGTTTTGAGATATTGAAGACTTGAGCGTCTACGTCAAAGGAGTGCTCACTATTAATCCTTTGTATACCACAGGCAGCTTCGTGTTCATTTCTGCGGTTAAATATCTCTTCCGGATTGGGTTCCTGGAGATATTTCTTTAATGCATAATACCAAAAATTTTCCTGGCTTGATGGTACGGTATGGGTTTGGATTTGACGCCACTCATCCAATAATTCCTGTTGATCTGCATCAATTAAATATTGGTTTATTTCCTTTTGGTTCTTTAGGGCAAACCCGGAAAAGAGATTCACAATACTGTGAGTATTGCTGGATATAAAGTAGATGGGATGGGTCAGTATATCAGGTACGCGCTCCGCGATGACGCTCCACCAGGCATTGGTTGCTCTGTTGTACTCAATCAAGGAGCCATTTAATAAACGTACCTGGAAAAAGAGCTCACATGATTTAATTTCTTGAACACGATTCACAAAATCTTTACCACAAATTGATCGCCAGCGGGTCAAATCACCAACTGACATCATTAAGTCTTCAGCGAGGTTATACCAGGTATCGGTTTGCTTGTGTGCCTGAGAGAGATCAATATCATTTGGAAGATGCTGAAGCAGTCTGTGTAGTTTATTCCACTCGATTTGATAAGCTGTGAGCAAAGGGATAACGTCATCAATATCTGATCGGCTGGCGACAATACAAGCTAGAATTTGTTTTTCCTCATTATAAAAACAACGCCTACGTCGAGCTTTCCCATTTACTTGTTCCCAGGACCAGACATCTCCCATCCCCGCTTCCCGGAATATTGAACCGCTCTGGCCTAAAACAATTTCTTTGGTCTGTCCGATACATCCTGGCAGTCTTAAAAAAGAGTAGATAAATGCCGTCATATCAGGAGCTCGATCTCTGGCATGCTGATGAAGAAGTGATTTCATTCCAGCATGAACTTCTTCCAAAGAACGGATCTGGACAGCATCCGATGTCCGCAGAAGCGAATAATATGTTCGGAGATAAAGTTCTACTTCCTCGGAAGCTGTATATGGTACGGTTCTCTCCATAATGGCTAATCCTCAGATTATGTTAAGCTTATTTACTCACTTAGGAAGATTCTTATTAAAACTATCAATAATTGGTTGATACTCCTGATTAAGTTCTTTCTTATTTAAACCCATTTCAGAAAGAGAGTAATTATTACCGCTGTTGTAATTCCTGGCTTTATTGGTTTCCTCTTCCAATATTTTAAGATAGTCAGCAGAGATTTCAAAACCAAATTGTTTATAAATTCGCTCAATTTCTTTCTTTGGATTATCAACAAAATTTTCAAATTCAACCATAAGGTATCGATTGGATGGTAATTCCGCTAAGCGCTCAAGAGGGTATCGGTACCAATGTTTTGCCTGTTCCTGGAGAACGTCTATCAGGGGAAAAGGTTCTCCCGGGGAACCGTAAGCCCGCCAATTGCTCGCCCATAAATTAACCATGGAAGGTATCATTTGCTCCGCAGGTCGGACCAGATTGATGAATTTTGCATTGGGAAAAAATTCCTTTATTGTCTCAATAGCAGGGGAAAAATCAGGGTTCTTAGCGATATATTGTTTTCCCGGGTGAAGAAACATCTGTCGCTTTAATATCTCTCGATAATATGTAAATTCACCTTTTCGTCGTTTTTCAGATACTTCCTGATCATAGTAAATATATTTTCTTGCCAGTTCAGGAAAAGGAAAGGCTGCGAATAAATTATAGGAGGACCAGGTATGGTAAAACAGCTGGGAATCCTGTTCATAGGTAAACATTCCAGTTTTGTGCATTGAGTAGATATCATTCAGGGATCTATCAAATGCATTTACAAGTTTTTCTAGCGGATTCCCTATCCGCTGGCTGACTCGATTCAAATTGCGAATAAACCAGCGATGACTTAATGCAGGAGAAAAATAGATCTCCCAGGCTTTCAGGCAGGTAAACTGCGGGTCTCGAAGTAATAATCGGTGTAAAAATGTTGATCCAGAACGGTAATTTCCTACTATAAAGACAGGATCAGGAAAAGCTTTTTCCTTAAAATCAGGAAGAAACCAATTATCCAGATAATAACCAAGCCGAATATATAAATTCCAGATTGGAAATGCAAAAAAAAGGAATATCAGCAGGAAAATCCGCTTTACGGATAACTTTCCCGGAGTTCCTTTCGATCTGAAAAAACTGTAATAAAAATAAGTCAGGTAATAGCGAATATTAAACGGCATAAAAAGGTTGCTGATCTTTAACTAATGGCCGGTGACCACGATTTTTGAATGCTAATATTTTGATGTTTTAATCCTTTACCGGGGCGGCTGCGGCTTGATCCAGGCTAATTTGGTAGACCAAATCTAGCCAGGTTTCCCTTGTACCTCCTGTAAGGTACTATTTCAGAAGTTTAAAGAGATCTTGTGGACGAGTGATTTTGTAAATCAAGGAATAGACAATAGTTACAATGCCAAATCCAATCATAATTAAGAAAAACGTTACTATAAGCTCCGCGTAAAGATCAGGAGCCCAGGAAACGCCTCCCCGAATACCGTATGGGACAGCGATCCATCCCTTGGTTTTATTTGCTTCAACAAGCAAATTTGCCCCGGCATAAGACATGACTGCAATCAATCCCATCAATAAAAATCCAATACCTCGCCAGACAGGGTGGACCCCTATCTCCGTATCTTTAGTATCCCTTTGATATTGCTGATATCGTCCCATCTATACACCTTCTCTTATACTAGCTTGTTCGATCGCACTGATAATTTTATAATATCCAGTACAGCGGCACAAGTTGCCAGATATCGCAGTGTGGATTTGAGTCTGGGAAGGTTGAGGATTTTCTTCTAATAGTTTCGCAGCAGACATAATGAAACCCGGAGTGCAGTACCCACACTGAACTGCACCTTCCTCAATAAAAGTTTCCTGAACCGGGTGAAGCTTCTCGCCATCACTCAACCCTTCAACTGTGAAAATCTGGGCTCCATGAGCTCGCGGTGCTGGAACCAAACATGCCATAACTGCTTTTCCGTCCAAGTATACCGTACAAGCACCACATTCCCCTTCTTCACAACCAACTTTTGATCCTGTCAAACCGGCATAATCCCGTATCAATTGAAGCAAGGTCGTATCATGACCTTGATCAAATGAATACTCATGTCCATTGATATGAGTGATGATCGGCTCCTTTCCCGATAATAACAGCTGGTCATCGAGTCCGAACGAGTTCGGGTCTTGAGTTTTTCCCCACAGCAAGACAGGGTCTTCAGGCAATCGGTTTGCCTCTTCTCCATGCAAAAGTTGAGTTAATCCTCTTTTTACAAGAACGCGTGTGATCTCCTGTCTGTAGGCAGCAGATCCTCTGATATCATCGATGGGACTGGCTGCCTCTCTGGCAAGATCTGCAGCTTTATCAATTGTTTCTTCTGAAAGAATTTTACCCTGTAAATATATTTCCGCTTTCTCAGCATGAATAATGGTAGGTGCAACTGCGCCAAGAGTTATCCGGGCATCATTGATCTGATCTCCCTCAGTGCCTATAATAGCGGCCATACTTACCAGGGAAATTGCCTGAGCTTTCCGGAGTCCAAGCTTCAAGTATATTCCGCGCTGCTGTGAAGTCATTTTTGGAATAATCACATCTCTGACAATTTCGTCGGATCTCAAAACGTGTTTTCTGACACCGGTATAAAAATCTTTCAAAGCTACTATTCGTTGACCTTCAAGGGATTGTAATACCAATTCGGCATCCAGAGCGATTAATGGCACGATGGTATCGTTTGCCGGTGAGGCAGTAACAAGGTTTCCAACAATTGTTCCAATATTTCTTATTTGCGGTGCACCTACTTCCCAAGCAGCTAAAGCAAGGGGCAAAGCAAATTTCCGGATTAAATCTGAAGCTACACATTGATTGTGAGTGACAGCAGGGCCAATATGAATCCGATCTTCCTCATCAACAGTAATATCCTTGAATCCCTTTATGCGGGAAATATCAACCAGGGTTTCGATTTTTTGCTGGTTTCCCTCACGCATTTCAAGAACCAGATCTGTACCACCAGCAATAATCCGGGCTTGATCTTTATTATCAGACAGAACCGTTAGCGCCTGTTCTATTGTCGCTGCATTCAGGTACTCTTTCCACATAATTACAATCTCCGCCGAGTATTTCACTCATAGGATAAACCAGTAAAACAGGATCAGGATTCTAGCAAACTTAAGATTGTTGGCAAAAGCTGTTTTTTCCGGGAAACAACTCCCTTTGCAAATCGAGTGCCGTCTGAGCTTCCCGGATAAGGTAAATCATCAAACATAGAAGGTGGATTAATGATTATCAACCGGCTTGATCCCTGAACAACGTCTGTCACCATTAAGATAGCAAAATCCAATCCTCTATTCTTCCGCAGACGTTCAAGGGCTTTTTTCAATTCATCCAGGTGTTTATCAACTTGCATCAAATCTGTTACTTCTGCCTGGGCTATTCCAAAATTGATGCCACCAGAAATATAGGTTTTTGTATCTGTGGTGACGATCTCATCCGGGTCACGAGTGGAGAGACCGGCGCCAGCTTTCAGTACTGTGTCACCATAGGATTCTGAGGACTCCCCTTTCAAGGGGCTGTTCCCCGAGAATGCCCAGCGTCCCAAACGCTCTGCTGCTTTCTTATCCCGGTCAGTTGTAGTGGGAGAAGTGAAAAACAACGTATCAGAGAAAATTCCCGCAAGCAATACGCCTGCGATTTCTGCTGGGGCACTTAATCCAGCTTCTAAAATCCTCTCGGCAATGATTGTACTTGTGCTGCCAACGACTTCAGTAGTAAAACGGATCGGTGCTCGAGTAAAAGGATTGCCAAGGCGGTGATGATCAATAATTTCCAAGAGTTCGGCTTCTTCCAATGCTCCGACTGCCTGTTCCGGCTCGTTATGGTCAACAAGAACAATTTGAAGACGCGGTGGATTTAAGATATCCCTTTGGCGTGAAAGACCAACATATTGGCCCTCTTCATCCACAACAATAAAATAGTTGCGTTCCTGTCTTAATATGCGGTTTATTGCATCTCGAATACGGCTGCCGGCCTTGAATTGGGGAACTCCGGTATCTGCGGCCTCAAGACAGGGTAATTCTAGCAATTCTGCGATCCGCATTTTCTCTCGTTCGGGATTAGGACCAACCAGCTCTGCTAGAAAAGAAAAGAGGGTTAATCCAGTAATTAGTCCGTAGGGCGTGCCGTCCTCATTTACAATTGCAGCTACTCCGCCGGTCCGACTGGCAATATCCCAGGCATCCCTTAATGGTTTATCTGGGCTTGTAGTATCCATCCTCCGGGCAACTGATTCAAAACGGGGAGAAACATCGGTTAATAAGCACGGGGCATCAATGTTTAATCGATCTAGAACCCAGGAAGTTTGCTGGTTCATGGAACCTGCCCTGGCGGCAACTGCGTTCATACCATCCCTTTCCCGGAGCAACCAAGCATACCCAATTGCGGATGCAATTGAATCGGTATCAGGATTTACATGTCCAATCACATAGGTAATTTTTTCCATTGACATTCCCAGCCCTGATTTTAGACAATAACTGATCTAAAATCGGGTCTTTTCGGCAGTTTTATAACATCTAAATTATAACAGATTGAGAATATTACTGCTTTCGTAGATAAATCAGGTCAAAGTGGAAAAAAAACCAGGAAATTGATCTTCCTGGGTTTAAATTCTTGCTTGTTTACCTCTTATTTTTTATATAATTCCTTCCAGATCTTCTCTGGTGTGATCGGATTATGGTCAATATTGACCCCGCAGGCATCAAAAACCGCATTTCCTACAGCCGGCGCGACTCCATCGAGAGGAATTTCTGCTACCGCTTTCACTCCAAAGGGATGTGAGGGTTCAAAAGTCTCGATAAATAGAGTTTCAAGAACTGGCATCTCATGAGCTTCAAAGATATGATAATCTCTAAAATTCTTTTCCCGGGCTCTTCCAAACTCATCATAGACCATTTCTTCTGAAACCGCATATCCCAGAGCCTGGGTCATCCCGCCTTCAATCTGCCCGGAAGCAGTTATCGGGTTAACGATTACTCCTGCATCAACCACCATAACTAATCGGTCCACTACGACCTGTCCGGTTTCCAAGTCCACTGTTACCTCTGCGAATTGAGCTGCAAATGGTGGAGGTGATACCGGCGACATAAACGAACCCACCGCCATGATCTGCTCCTGATTGGCATGATGGAGGGAATGCAGCGCAATCTGTTCCAGGGACACCGTCCGCCCATCAGGTGCGATAGCACAACGATTAGACAGTTCTATATCGCCCGGAGAATATCTCGATTTCCCTGCCTTGTCATCGAGGAGTAGAACTGCTCTTTCCCGCAGTTTATCGGCTACTTTAATAGCAGCATCGACAACTGCTGCTCCCGAGACATAGGTTGTACTTGAAGCATACGCCCCTTTATCAAAAGGTGTAAAGTCAGTATCGGATGAATATACAATCATATCCTCCAGGGGAGCACCAAGAATTTCCGCCGCCATTTGAGCTAGAACAGTATCCGATCCTGTTCCCAGGTCCGTAGCACCAACCAGTAAATTGAAGGATCCATCATCATTTAATTTCAGACTTGCCCCTCCCATATCCAGGTAAGGAATAGCAGTTCCTTGCATTACCAGCGCTGCACCCAGTCCGCGTTTCAAATATGGTTTTTCAGACACATCTTTCCAACTACTGTCACTCATTTTCTGATCCCAGCCAATAATTTCTTTCCCTCGTGAGACACATTCGGTTAACCCGTTGGTCTGGATAATTTCTGGAACAGGCTCGCGTCCCTCACTCCAAGCAACACTGAAAGGATGGATTTCACCCGCCCTCAGTGCATTCATTAACCTGAACTCAATCGGATCCAATTCAAGATCATGGGCGATTTTTTCCATGTGTCGTTCTAATGGCCAATAACCTTGTGGAACACCATAACCCCGGTACGCTCCAGAGGGAGGAGTATTAGTGTAGACAATATCGGCATAAAAACGAATATTGGGAGATTCCCGGTAAGGACCACTCCCGACATAAAGAGCCATGGCTTTATGTCCGGTATTTCCAGTTACTGTCAGCGCGTGAGCGCCATTTGCGCCTGTATCACTAAGCGCATACATCTCATTCGCGGTTATTGTGCCATCTTTCTTTACGCCTGTCTTCATCCTGATCCGCATTGGATGGCGGGAACGGGAAGCTATAAATTCCTCCTCCCGGGTATAGACATACTGAACGGGTCGTCCAGTAGCGATAGTTAAATGCGCAGCAACATCCTCAATGAGCATTTCTTGTTTTCCACCGAATCCACCACCAATCCGAGGTTTTATCACCCGGATACGCTTGATTGGCAAATCAAGGATTGGGGCGATTATCCGTCTGACATGAAAGGGAACCTGGGTGCTAGTCCGGATCACCAGGCGATCATCTTCATCCCAATAAGTAACCACAGCGTGCGGTTCGATATGGGCTTGCTGTACTTTGGGCACTTCATATTCTGCCTCAAAGATGTGATCGGCATCTTTAAATCCCTGCTCAACATCGCCTATATCAATCCGGATTTCAGCAGCCAGGTTCTTTGCTGGATCGGAATCCGCAAAGTTAACATAATCCTCTTCATCATGGAGTATCGGAGCTCCTGATTTCATAGAGTTGCGTGAATCAAGAATTAATTCCAGTAATTCATACTCAACTTTTATTTCTTTTATTGCCCGTTCGGCGATTTCCTCTGTCTCCGCGGCAACAAAAGCGACCCGATCTCCCACAAATCGGACTTTATTGTCAAGAGAGAAACAATCTAAAGGGCCCGGAATAGGATCTGATTGTCCAGCGGTGGAGTATGGAACCCGCGGAAGATCTTTGTAGGTCAGTACTGCTGCGACTCCAGGGATCTCCAGTGCTTCTTTAGTTTGAATGCCCTTGATCCGGGCGTGGGCATGAGGGCTGAAGAGCACTTTTGCATAAAGCATCTCACGGCGCTCAAAGTCAGCCGTAAAAGCTGGTTTACCCTGGACCAACTTCACTGCATCTACTTTAACTTTCGGTTTTCCAACTTGCTGCCATTCTTCCGGTTTTGTGCTCACTTTAAGTTTTGTGATGACTTTTTCCGCGGTTAAGGTTATCCCATTGACCTGCACAGTTTTTGAAGAGGGAATGTCGTCACCAGAGGAGTCTTTGATCCATTCTGGTGAAGTCTGTATGGGGTTTTCAATAGGAGGCACCTCTTCACCCCGTAATCTTGCAGCGGCCCTGAGTACTGCCTCAACAGGTTTTTTATAACCCGTGCAGCGGCAGAGAACCCCTGATAGAGCATCTCTGACCTCTTCCTCAGATGGATCAGACTCCCGGGAAACCAATTCCTTAGCTGCCAACAGCTGAGCTGGCGTGCAATATCCACACTGGATCGCCCCGGTTGTAACAAACTCCTGCTGTAAAATATGGAGTCCCCGGGTTTCTTTCCAGCCCAGGTGAGGATGCTCTCCCATCAGTTCAATTGTTTCAATTTCATGCCCCTCTGCTTGAGCTGCCAGGAGCATGTATGAGTTTACCGGTTTTCCATCCAACAGAACCGTATCTGCCCCGGATTTTCCGTGTTCATCACCAAACTTCACACTGCTGAAACCCAAATTTCTCAAAAGGGTGAATAAACGTTCTCCGGGATGCACCTGGACCTGGTAGGTCTTTTTATTAATATTTAGTTCAAGATCCAACATCATCATCTATTCCTCAGTTTATCTCAGCAATTTGATCGAGGGAGCGGCGAACAAGAACAGAGGCTGTCTCTGATCGATACAGGGCTGTTGCCCATTGGTCATCTGCTTGACTGTAAGCGTCTCTTGCAGAGGCTTCTACCCCTTCCGCATCCGTTCCATCTAACACCATCACCGGTTGATCACCGTATCCTGCCAGCACCACCCTGGTTCTGCCCGAAGCCCACTGAGATACAGCTGCAGCCACAATGGGTCTGTCTGCTGGTGAGCGAGCGGCATAATTATAGACTGTTTTTGTTTGGGAGGGAATAATGATCTTGGTAAACAATTTCCCCTCCAGTTTCTTATTCCTTACGGGAAGAAAATCTCCCAGCAGGATCGATTCTGCCTGATTGTTTTTACCAACCATCTCCAACTCAGCATCCAAAGCCAAGAGGACACAGGTAATGGGAGATCGACCGTCTGCTACAATAAATGTCCCTGCCAGGGTAGCAACCTGTCTGCGATTATAGGTTTCCTGGTGTTTAATGCTGCCGATCAACGCCGGAGGCAACCCCTCCATTTCAACCAACTGCTGCAGATTTACTCCAGCACCTAGGATATATTTCTTACCTCTAGTATCAATCGAATCCAGACCCAAACCCTGGATATCAACTACAGCAATCTGGTTTTTCACTTTTTCATTCAGGTATAAGCCACCCCCTAAGACTACCGTCTTGGGATTTTTTCTTGACAATAGGGAAATTGTCTCACCGATAGTTTTTGGCCGGTGGTATTCAATGATCATTATTACTTACCTCGTGTATAGAGCCCTGGAATGAAAGCTCAAATCTCAATCAATTTTCAAACCAGAACCGTTGCGTGCTCTATTTACTTGGTTCCAAAAGTATCTATTAATAGTTTTGGATCACCACCAACATCGTAGAGAATGGGTGTCGTGCATCCGTTTTCTATATATTGGTTTACTTTGACTTTCGCATCTTCCGGTGTTCCAGATGCAGTGATGCGTTGAAGTAGATCATCTGTAACCAGGTGTTTGGCAGCCTGGATCTGTTCATGAGTGGCTGGCCACCCCAAAATCGATTGAATCTCATCCACAACATCACTCGAGACTCCAGACGCCATAGCAATATGCGGTTGTTGTGCCAGGTATTGTGTTAATAATTCTCGACTGGAATTCATTGCATCATCATGATTCTCTGATACTGAACATACTATTAATTGAGGACGATCAATGTCATCCAAAGTATTACCTACTTTCTAGGCGCCAATTTCTATATTTTCTAATGCCATTTTATTGTACTCAACCGGAACACAATAATTCATTACAACACCGTCACAAATCTCCCCCGACAATTGGAGCATTTTTGGACCAGTAGCGCCAATCATGATCGGCACATTGCGAGGCTCTGTTCGTCCATGAACAACATCTAATTCGATTCCTTCAACATGAATAAATTCCCCATGGAAAGTAACGTTTTCCATATTGAGCAATCGGCGCAAAATCTCCACTGTCTCCCGCATCGCTGTCAGTGGTTTTTTCCGATCGATTCCGACATTTTCTGCCAGCGGATCCCACCAGGCGCCGATTCCACAAATCATTCGGTCCGGAGCCAGATCATCCAGGGTCAGGAAGGTTGAAGCCAGCAAACCGATATTTCTGGTCCAGTTATTAATCACACCAGATCCGATCTTAATTTTCTCAGTTACTGCTGCATAGGCTGCCATGGGCACGATTGCATCTCTTACCAGGCGGGATTCCGCCTGCCAGACAGCATCAAAACCCTTTTCCTCAGCGTAACGGACATATTTCAATCCATCTCTCAAGTCATGGGCATCCTGTAAATATAAAGCAACTTTATTCATGATTAACCTCCAAAGGCCTAATAAAGAATTTCTATTATTCGCTTAATCGTAATTCTGCTTCCATTAATGCATAATCTTCCGGTTCATCCAAATCCAATTCCAATGATGGCAAATTGCAGATTTCCAGTCGTACACCAACCTGTCTGGCTTGTTGACTGTGTTTTTCAAAAGATCCTTTACCGTATTTAAAATCAATCAAATCCGGGGGACAAACAAATAATGCATTGGTGCCTTCTTGCTTCCAGTCAGGTGCGATCGCAACTACTGGAGGATCATTTTTGTGAGCCAGAATCGATTTAATATCATCCGCCTCCAACCGTGGAAGATCTGCCGGGATAATTAGTATTCCGGAGGCTTTAGAGGACTTTGCTACTTCCACAGCCCGGGAAAGAGCGGTATTTAACCCGGGACTACCGTGCTCCTGGACTGTCCTTGCACCCAATTCACGCGCTTGGGAGAGTGCTTCTTTATCCCTACTGATCACCAGGATGTGTTCTATCTCATCAATCGTATTTAATACCCGGATAGTATGTTCCAGTAAATACTGATTCAAATCTGCTCTTTTATCTGCAGAGATAACCTTCGCCAATCGTGATTTCCCCCTGCGCAGTGGCTTAACAGGGATAATTGCCCATAAAGCCATTCTTAACCCTCCTTTAATAATTGTTGTCCAAAATCAACCACCTCACCAGCTAAACGGAAGCGGTCTTCCCTGGTTTTCATCCAAGTATCAGTTGAATAAACTTTTATTGGATGGGGCCTTTCTCTTGATTGATCAATTAATGAACCTTCATCCTGATTATCTATCACAAAGCCATCCAGCAGCAAACCGTAGTGATCCAAAACTGCACTTGCCGAAGGATTTATACCCATCTCAAGATACATCTTTGCGGCCGGTCCTTTTACCGTTTTACCACTAATTATCGGTGAGACGGCCAGAACCACCTCCTCCTCTAATGCTGCCCGGATCCCGGGCACTGCCAGGATTGGATCAATGCTCACCCAGGGGTTAGAGGGACAGATCACAACAAAATCAGCCTCTTTGATTGCCTGGATTACTCCCGGCGCTGACTGACTCTTTTCCACTTCCTGGAAACGAAACCCTGATACTGCTGGTTCACAAGCCAACTTCACAAAATAATCCTGAAAAGATAGTTCTCCCTGATCTGTTTGAACAATTGTGGGAACAGGATTATCACTCATAGGCAGTACAACAGCCTCTATATTCCAGGCCCGGCAGAAATCCGCTGTGATTAAACTCAGGGGTTCACCTGCATCTAGCCTGCGTGTGCGTTCCAAATGGGTGGCTAGATCTCTATCACCCAATCGAAACCAATCAGGTCCTCCCAATCTTTGGAGTTCCTTCAGCATATCCCAGCTTTCATCTGCTCGTCCCCAACCAGTTTCTGGATCCTCAAAACCCGCCAGGTTGTAGCAAACAGTATCAAGATCGGGGCTGATGTTTAATCCAAAGAGTGTGAAGTCATCTCCCGTGTTGACAACAACGGTTAAAGTTGGAGTCGGGCTTAATCTCGCCAAACCATGCGCTAATTTTGCTCCACCAACTCCACCTGCCAGGGCGACAATCTTCATGATCCTGCTTTCTCCCAACATGTCAATTAAATTATACTGGATGGATCAATATTTCAGTTCTATCCATCGTTTGAACATCTATCCTTCAGCGAAAAACATCTTTGGAATGCTCTCGGAGTATTTCTTGGAAGGACCCATCCCGGAGAGGATACGGGAATCCCCGAACATGCACAACCGGGAGTCCTTCAGCAGCCTGCCCCATTAACAAAGATGCTCCGGCTGCCAATTCATCCACTGCCGCTATTTGGGTAACCCGCAATTTATAATCTAACAGATCCGGTTCTCCCCTCAAATCGACAATCCCAGGTAAACCGGAAAAACCAATAGAAATTCCAACTGTGCCATTCCGCCAAGCTCTTCCATGGGAGTCATTGATTACGACTCCGATCTGGATATCTGCCACCGCTTCAAGTTTTTGGCGTAAATCCAACGCGGATTTATCCGGGTTTTCCGGCAGTAGTAGAACAAAATCCGAGTCTTTCCCAGCCACATTAGAACGATCTATGCCTGCATTGGCACAGACAAATCCCCTCCGGTGTTCAACAATAATCAATCCCGAGCGGCTCCGCAAAACCTGATTGCTTTCCTGGAGAATGAGTTCCACTACCCGGGGATCCTTCCCTGTTACTTCTGCCAGGTTTTGCGCCTCTCGGGAAGGAACCACTGTACCCAGATTAATCTTTTGTCCTTCCGCTTTTGAGATTATTTTTTGAGCAATCACCAGCACATCGCCATCAATGAGTTTTAGATGATTATCATCCATGGCCAGAAGGATGATCTTCGCCAGGTCATCCCCCTCCTGGATCATGGGGATCCCTTTCAGAGCCGTAAGAATGAGTGGCGATCTTGAATCTGGGGTCATGCTCTAATCCCTTACGAACCAACAATTTTAATGCTGGCATGTTTGATATCGTTATATTTATTCAAATACACCAACACCGCGGTTAAACCCTCAACCGTAATGGCAATATCCAGGTTCCCAACGTAATAGGCATTCATACCTGCACCCCGAATCAGTTCCATTACTTGTGCAGCATCATCCTGCTGATCTGCGCATACCAGCACATCACTGTCTAGCTCTTTCCCTAGATCCTTTAAAGCACTGGCCGGAATATTCTGGAAGGCAGCGACGACCCGTACTTCATCTCC
>JAZFRV010000334.1:0-9098 GCA_036445875.1 Anaerolineales bacterium | reverse complement strand
TAGCCGCAGAAATTCCTTGTATTTGTTTTAGCTTCCCTCTATCAGTGATTTGAACTGGTAGTAATGATCCATGAGGATACACACTGCAGGTTAATTCTCCACCTCCCGCAGGATAATAGCCGCATCGGTTTAATTCTAATTTTCCTGAATAACCGATTTTTTCCACCCAGGGAAACCACTGCCAGGAAAGGTAATGGTACGAAGGACTCCAGGGAACATGTGTCCCGCCGATTATTGTTACCTGGGATTTCCTAGAAGCGGTGGATAAAGGCAAGAATATCGTTTGCAATACCAGTGCTGTTGATCCAGCAGTGGGTATCTCAAATTTATACTGCCCAGGTCTGATATTTCCTGGTTTAAATAGGACTTCCTGGCTTCCCAGGAAGTTACCGTCTACTTTTGCATCAGAGATTCGCGCAGCGGCTTTTAATGCAGTGAGATGCTGTGCTTTTAATCCCGGTGAAGACCTTTTTGAACGAACGTTGTAAATGTGAAGAGATTGTTTTGTCAACAATGCCATTGTTAAAGAAGTCCTGAAAATCTGTCCCCCCCCTTCACCAATCGAACCATCAATAACAATTTCACTCATTAAGGAACTTATTATATACCTGCGGTTGTCTGTCTTCAAATACTGGCATCCATCGCCGGGTTTTATTTACCTCTTTTGAATTGATTTCGGCAAGAAGCAGTTCTTCCTGAGCATTTCCTTGGGCAAGGTACTCACCCATAGGATTTATCACAGCGCTGAAACCGCCCAAGTTTTCACCCTGGCTTACACCTGATTTATTGACTGCAGCAACAAAACATTGGTTTTCAATCGCTCTTGCTCGAAGCAGATCACACCAATGTGAAATTCTTTTTTGGGCCCATTCCCCAACAATCAGGATTATCTCCACTCCCCTCACACCATATGCCCTAAACATATCAGGAAATCGGAGATCATAACATGTTGCCAAACCGATTTTTCCCCAATCCGTATCTGACATTTTTAACTGGTTTCCTGGTGTAAAATATTGTTCTTCGTTTAACATTCGAAACAAATGTATTTTCCGATAGAAATTCACAACATTGCCATTTTTATCAAAGAGAACAAACGTGTTGTAAAAATTATCTTGATCTTGTTCAATTAAGGATCCACCCACCATAATTTTATTCTTAACTGCCAATAGCTTCATCTTCGCAAAATCACCTTCATTGAGAGGAGCAGCGTAGATTTGACTGTTTTTCAGATCAAAACCACTTGCCCATAATTCGGGAAGCAAGATAAGATCTGCTCCTTCATTAGAAGCTTTTATAATCCATCTCTCAGCTTTTCGGAAATTCTGGTCCGGCTCCCCCAGAACCAGATCCATTTGCGCTAAAGCAATTTTTATATTCATTCAGCCATCCTTGTCAACAAACATTAAGTATCATGGAGCGGTGGGCCGGGAGGAATCGGTAATCCAATCACTCCAGGATCCCGCGTAAAGCTTCGGCAGTTTAAATCCACCCCGGAGCATAGCAATCAAATTATGGCATGCAGTGACACCAGATCCACAGTAGACAACAATATTTTCTGGAGGATATTCAAGCAGCACGATCTCAAATCTCTTCTTTAGTGACTCATCATCCAGGAAATAACCCTCTTCATCGAGGTTTTCTGAGTAGGGAGCAGATATTGCCCCGGGGATATGTCCAGCAACTGAATCTATGGTTTCCTCTATTGCCCAATAGCGTTCCGGGGAGCGAGAATCAATCAATAAATAATCAGGATCATTTCGAATTTTTTCCACAAATTCAGCATTCACAATGAAATCAGGTTGCTGCTTTGGGAGAAATTCCCGCCTGGTTCTTGCAGATTCCTTTTTTTCCTGGACATGCCCGGACTGAACCCAGGCATTCCACCCGCCATTAAGAACAGCAACATACTCATGTCCCAACCAGTACAGCATCCACCATAATCGGGCAGCCAATGCACCTCCCGAATTATCATAGACAATTACTTGAGTTTGATGATCAATCCCCCAGGTAGAAATTATTTCGACAAAAGTTTCTATCTCCGGCAGCGGATGCCGGCCAGTTTTTCCAACCACAATTTTTCCAGATAAATCCCGGTCCAAGTGAGTATAGATCGATCCAGGGATATGCCCTTTTAGGTAATCCTGATAACCCTGATCAGGTTCTTGCAGAGAAAATCTGCAGTCAATAAATACCCAATCTGGATTCTGAAGGGATTCGATGCATTCAGAGACCGATATATAAGTGGTGTAATTCATAAGCATTTCCAAAGGTGAACTGATTTAGTTATCATAAGGAAAAGTCAGGTTCAATAAAAAACTTTATTGATAAAGGTTATTCTCTTCCAGGTAAATATATATCTCCGGCATTAGTAGATGTTTCACAGGACCCCCCGTTCTAATTCTATTTCTTATAAAACTTGAGGAGATTTGCATCATAGTTCCTGAAAGGAAATTAGTTTTTTCTTTTACTCCTGGTAGAGAACGCGACAGCTCGGTCAGATCAGTCTCAATCTGGGGTCTGGGAGCAACTAATAATTGATCAATTTCTTCTAAAAATTTATCCGGGGCATACCATTTCGGCAAATCCTCTAAAGAATCTTCCCCAATGAGGTAAATCAATTCAGCTAAAGGATGTTTGCCGCGAAGGATTTCAACAGTATCTGCCGCATAATAAGGAGGATCTCTATCCAATTCCACTCTAGAGATCTCGAAACCGGGGTGCTGATCCACAACCATTTTCAGCATTTCTAAGCGGTTATTAACTGGAGTAACGGGTAACGTATTTTTATGAGGAGGAAAAGGGGTTAATATCCAGTGAAGAGTGTCCAACCCTAGTTGGTAATACGCTTCCGTCGCCAGAATATTATGACCCAAATGGGGAGGGTCGAATGTTCCTCCAAAATATCCGATTTTCATCGACTGCTCAGTCCTCCCACTCCAACTCATGATCTCCTATAAAAACTGAATCTCCAGAGAGAACACCGGCTTCCCTCAAAGCTTCATCAACACCCATTGCCTCCAGTATCCTGTGAAATCTACGAATAGATTGAAAATGTTCCCAGTAAGTCATCGCCGCAGCCCTTTCCAAAGCTTCACCAGTAATTCTCCACCCCAGATCAGTCTTTAAGATAGCATAGTGCTGAGGATCTTTCTCAAAACGATATACTGGCATTTCATCCTCATCAACCGGAGCTATATATTCATATACAGGAGTCTGCGCTAACAATTCGGAAGCCCTGTAAAGTACCGGCTTGAGACCCTGTTTGGCTATTGCAGATATTGCATAGATATCTTTGTACCCTTTTTCCTTCAGTTGAGACTGAAGACTTTGCCATTTCTGCTCAACTTCCGGGATGTCCATCTTATTCAGGACAACAATTTGCGGTTTAGCTTTCAATGCCGGATCAAATAAGGCCAACTCAGAGTTAATCTGGGCAAAATCGAGGATAGGCTCGTCTGAAATGCCATCTAACAGATGAATTAACACCCTCGTACGCTGAATATGTCTTAAAAAGTCATGCCCTAAACCTTCTCCCCTGTGGGCTCCTTCAATTAACCCTGGAATATCTGCCATGACAAGTTGAATATCATCATCAAGCTCAACCATCCCAAGATTAGGCTGTAAGGTAGTAAAAGGATAAGCTGCTATTTTGGGTTTTGCATTACTGATAACCGAAAGCAGTGTAGATTTCCCGGCATTCGGAACACCGATGATCCCGATATCTGCTATAAGTTTTAATTCCAATCGGATGTTTTTTTCTTCAGGGGGTTCCCCTTTTTCAGCGATTCTGGGGGCTTTATTCTTGGAAGATTTAAACTTGGCGTTCCCTCTTCCTCCGCGTCCACCCTTGCAGACCAAAAGCTGCTGCCCTTGTTCAACCAGGTCACTCAACAACTTTCCATCAGATTCATCAAATATCATCGTTCCCGGGGGGACTTTTATCACTAGATCATCACCTGTTGCGCCGGTTTGATTTTTGCCTTTTCCCCTCACTCCATTCTTGGCCCGGAATTGTTTTTTATTTCGAAAATTTGACAGCGTATTTAAGTGCTGATCAACTTCAAACAAGATACTTCCCCCGTGTCCACCATCGCCGCCATCAGGACCTCCCCTCGGCACAAATTTTTCCCGCCGGAATTGAATAACACCATCACCCCCCTTACCGCCTGAAAGTTCGATAACTACTTCATCAAAATACATAATATCCTATCAGTTCCTGGCCATGATAATTTAAACGGATTCAGAAGAATCGACATCAATTTAGAAATATGGACGAAACTCCGGAATTTTATATTTAATCCGATTCTAATCGGGGAATAAACAAATTGCACCAATTTTCAAGGGTATTATACCATTCCCATATTTCAGTGGGTCTTATGGTAAAATTATAAAAATCTCCACTACCCAAGCATTCTTCTCATAACAGTAGAACTCTACCTGAACAGGAAAATACATGGAAAATCAAATTCCGCGGATAATTATTGGTCGTCTCCCCCTCTATTTAAGGGCATTGATTAGACTTCAAAAGGATGGTTATGGGTATTCATCCTCTCACGAATTAGGCAAGTTGCTAGATATCTCAGCCGCCCAAATTCGCAAAGACCTTTCTCACTTTGGAGAATTGGGAAAAAGAGGGAAAGGCTACGAAATTGATTTCCTAATTCGCAAGCTCAACCAGATCCTAAATACAGAGAATGTATGGAAGATGATCGTTATCGGCGCTGGTGATTTAGGTAGTGGATTAGCCCGCTATAAAGGTTTTGTGAACCGGGGATTCAATGTCTCGGCAATCTTTGATAGTGACCCTCAAATAATCGGTAGGACTATTGGAAATCTTGTCACGAAAGATATCCGGGAAATGAACGAGTATGTAAAAGATAATGAGATCAAGATTGCGGTCCTAGCTATCCCCGCTGAGTATGCTCATGATGTCATTGATGATCTGGTTAAAGCGGGAATTACCGCAATCCTCAATTATGCACCAATCTATATAAAAACTCCCGAAGGAGTTCAGATTGAACATATTGATCCTGCTGTACATCTTCAAAAATTGAGCTACTACATTAAATAAAAATAGGATCCCTAAGCCAGTGAAGAAACGGATCCTGATTTTCAATAAAAAAGCGGACTGGATATCAGTCCGTTTCTTTATGTAATTAAATTTCTCCTGATTTTGGGGAAAATTCCTGGGGCAAATGCTCTCGACGCCCCTTCGACCACGCAGGTCGTTGGGTTATCAACCAGGTAAGTTGGCACACCCAATTCTTTTGTTAGTAATTTTTCCATCCCGGGAAGCAGTGCAGTACCCCCGCTGAGGGCGATGCCCCTGTCAATAATATCAGAAACTAATTCCGGTGGTGTTTTTTCTAAGACTTTCCGCGCTGTCTCTACAATTTCTTTTAATGGATCCTGCAAAGCTTCAACAATTTCTCCAGTAGTCAATGTCACCGGTTGCGGTAAACCAGTTACCTGGTCTTGCCCCTGTACTTCGATGCCTGCTTTTTCATTCATTGAAACAGCAGCGCCTATCTCTAATTTTATTCTTTCTGCAGTTGGTTGGGCAATGATTAATCCATATTTTCTTCTCACATAAGTGGCTATCGCCTCATCCAGGTCAAATCCCCCTTTCCTTAGTGTTGCAGCTGATACGATGCCGAACATTGCCAGCACAGCTGCTTGGGAAGCTCCCGCACCAAGATTTAAGATCATATTCCCGGTGGGGGTATTTATCGGTAAATCGATCCCAATCGCGGCAGCCAATGGTTGTTCAATCAAAAATACTTCGCGAGCTCCAGCTTCCAAAACTGCTTCTTGAACTGCCCGACTTTCAACGCTTGTAACTCCATAAGGAACAGAAACCATGATCCGGGGATGAAACAACCGGATTGGACCTGTAACTTCCCTAATCATATATTCTAATAATTTCTGGGTGATCTCATAATCCGCGATCACTCCATGCTGTAGAGGATGGGCAATTTCCAAGGAATCCGGGACCCTACCAAACATTTCTTTGGCAGATTGTCCAATTTCTACAATTTTTTGCTCTTCAATGGCGATCGCAACTACAGTGGGTTCTCGTTCTAATAAAACCCCCTCTTCGGCAATCATTGTATAGTAGGTGCCTAGATCAATTCCGAAATCCTGCGAGAATAATGCCATAAGGATCCTATTTTGAAGACCCCATTCCAGGGGGTCGGGAACGCTGTCCGCGTTTGCGATATTGCTCTGCAGATTTCAGTCGTAAGCTTGAGCGTTTCAGAGCAGCTTCAATTTTCATATAAGTATCCGGGTCTGTGGATAAATCTTTCTCAAGAAGAAGACTTGCTCGTTCCATCGCTTCCTCAGCTCTCCTGACATCTATGTCCTCCACGTTTTCGGCCGCATCTGCCATAATAGTAACAATATCAGGTTGGACTTCAATGAATCCACCAGTTACTGTAAAGACATCTTCTAGATCGCCATTTTTTACACGGATTACACCCAGCTCCAGCGTAGAGAGTAGAGGTGCATGACCGGGCATAATTCCCATTTCACCCAAGGTACCAGGGACGGTCACTATCTCTGCTTCGCCCTCGAACACCAATCGATCCTGAGATACAATTTCACACCGGATAAGCATTTGATCCGCTCCCAATCCTAGTCAGCTGTAATTCTTTCAGCTTTTTCAACTGCTTCATCAATAGTACCAACGAGCAAAAAGGCATCTTCTGGCATCGCATCATGTTTTCCTTCCAGAATTTCCATAAAACCGCGAATTGTTTCCTGGAGGGGAACATATTTTCCTGGCAAGTTGGTAAACTGCTCAGCCACAAACATGGGCTGGGAGAAAAATCGCTCTATCTTCCTTGCTCTAGAAACTGCAATTTTATCATCTTCGCTGAGTTCATCCATACCAAGAATTGCGATAATGTCCTGTAAGTCTTTGTATTTCTGAAGTACTTCCTGGACCTGCCGGGTGGTTTCGTAATGTTCCTGTCCGACAATATTGGGATCAAGGATTCTAGAGGTTGATGTCAATGGGTCCACTGCGGGGTAAATGCCCTTTTCAGATATGGAGCGTTCCAAGGCAATCGTCGCATCCAGGTGCGTAAAGGTAGCTACTGGTGCTGGATCTGAGTAATCATCCGCAGGAACGTAAATGGCTTGCATGGAAGTAATTGAACCAGTTTTTGTACTGGTAATCCGCTCCTGAAGATTGCCCATTTCCGTTGCCAGGGTCGGCTGATATCCTACCGCGGAAGGCATACGCCCCAACAAGGCTGAAACTTCAGCTCCTGCCAAACTGAAGCGAAAGATATTGTCGATAAACATCAAAACATCCCGCCCTTCATCCCGGAATTTTTCTGCCATGGCTAACCCTGTAAGGGCCACACGAAGCCTTACTCCCGGGGGCTCATTCATCTGTCCAAAAACCATGACAGTATCTTTCATGACTCCGGATTCAAGCATTTCCCGGTAAAGCTGAGTACCTTCCCGAGTTCGCTCGCCTACTCCAGCAAATACTGAGTTACCTTCATGTTCGGTAGCAACCGAACGAATCAATTCCATAATAATAACGGTTTTTCCGACGCCGGCCCCTCCAAAGACACCGGTCTTCCCGCCTTTTGTGAATGGGGCAACCAGGTCAATGGACTTGATCCCAGTTTCAAAAACCTCAACCTTCGTGGATTGCTCCGCGAAGGAAGGCGCTTCACGATGGATGGGGTAATGCTCTTCGGCATTTACCTCACCCTTCCCGTCAATAGGATGACCCAAAACGTTCAAAACTCGTCCCAAAACATTTTCACCGACTGGGACCAGGATTGGAGCTCCAGTTGTTGATACTTCCATACCCCGACGGAGACCAGGAGTAGGTCCCATAGCTACACAACGAACTTCTCCCTCCCCGAGATGATTTTCAACTTCCAAGACCAGATTTTCTCCGTCTTCATTATTCACGATGATGGCATCATAAATATTCGGTAAATCCTCAACAGGGAATATAACATCAATCACACCACCTTTAATCTCGATGATTCGTCCGGTCCCTTCAGCCATTACACCCTCCAAAAAATTAATATCTTTTTCAAGCTTATTATCTTTAACATTTCAAATTTTTTATTCTCGTCTTATTCAGAAATCGCCTCTGCACCTCCGGCTATATCAAGCATCTCATTCGTAATTGCCTGCTGGCGAGCATTGTTATATTCCAGCTGCAAAGCATCTGCCAGGGCAGTTGCATTATCTGTGGCATTTTTCATCGCTATCATCCGCGCAGAATGCTCACTTGCCAGAGATTCAATCACAGCGTGAAATACCTGCAGGGCAGTAAACCGCGGAATAATTTCATCCAAAATCGATATTTGATCAGGTTCAAATATATAGCCACCAATTAGTGGTCCTGTTTCTTCAAATAATTTAACCCTTTCATCAACTCCTGTTTCCAGGGGCAGTAGTTTTTTCACCACGGGCTGATGATTCATCCTGTTTATAAATTGGGTATAGATCAAATAGACTTCATCAACTTCGTTCTCCAAGAATTTGTCTATTATTATCCTGCCTACTGGCGAGATATCGTTATAAGAAGGTTGAGCGGGCAAGTTACTGAACTCCGCTATAATATCCCGCTTCCTGCGAAGTAGTTGATCTCGCCCCCGTTTGCCTACAGTGATATATCTAATTTGTGCTTCAACGGATTTATCCCAAAGATCCACTGCGCGGATCAAATTCGAATTATATGCCCCGGCCAATCCCCTATCTCCGCTGATCACAATCGCGATTATATTCTTCACAATTGGATGTTTTACCAACATGGGGTGCAGGGAGAAACGATCCGGTTGTTCGGCAATATGCTGAAGTACCTGCCAGGCTTTTATCGAATAATGCCTGGTATCTTCTAGTTGGTCTATGGCTTTCCGCACTTTGCTCGCACTTACAGCTTGAAGAGCACGGGTAACCTGAGAAATATTCTTGACACTTTTTATTCGTTGTTTTACTTCTCTTGCATTTGCCATTTACTAAATTCCTACCGGGTACGAATCCCCTGGATATCCAGTGATTTATGAAAATGAATATGACTCAAGAGCAGCGTTAAGCTTATCTTCAATTTCCTGGGTTAT
>JAZFRV010000333.1:0-2792 GCA_036445875.1 Anaerolineales bacterium | reverse complement strand
ACCAAGTGCTCTGCTCCAGGCCCCAGCTCCTAAACTCTGGAACAAGAACTCGACCACCGGCAGACCAAGTGCTCCGCCAAAGAAACCCAGCCCTCCGCTGAATAATCCAGATTTGATGATCTGGAGGAGATTGCGGGAAAACAATCCTTCTGACAATCCCATCAAAGCACCAATACTGAGGCCGATCAATCCTCCTACGACGATCTCGCTCAGATACACACTTGACCAGAAGGATAAACCAACCAGGTTGCTGGCCTGCCAACCAATTAACCCTCCCATGGCGCCCAGGACAGCATAATAATAGAGCCTCATAATTCTACTCATTTTCATTCTCCGTCAATTCCAATGATCCAGTAAATTCTTCTTCCATATTGGCCCAGCGGACCAGGCTGCGTTTTCCTCCGCCGGTTAATTCATAAAACCCGAAATAATGCCGGGCTTCCAAATTTCCGTCCCTGTCCCTGATAAAAAACCCAGCCAGATTGGTATGGGGTTCAATGACCAGGGCAACCTGCCAGGGGTGAGGAAAAAAATGATTGTGTAGAAATAAATCATAGTTGGATAAGAACACACTCATTTTTGGGTGGGTGTGATACCAGCCAACTAATTCCTTATCTGGGAATTTTTCTTCCATGATCTCAAACATGGCGACCTGGCTATCTTGAGTGAAGGTAAGATAGGCACTACCCCGGCGAGCATAGAGTGCGGGCAAACATCTTTCAATGACAATATATTCTTGGCCCGTGATTTGATCTTCTCTCCGATTGCCAATCAACCATCCGCCCACTTCGTTATTAAGGTCACTTTGGGCATGCACATTTGCCCGAATGTAAGCTTTTGGTGTGAGGAAGACAGCGGTACCCGGCTGGCGTGGATCTGCCTGTTCTATATCGGAGCGCCAATAGCGGGCATGCCTGAAAGGGATATACCCGGTCTGGCGGTTGGGTGGGTCCAGCGGCAGCAATCGAATCTGAGAAGATTTCATAATAGTTAATAATTCCGGGGATGGGGCATTTCACTCAAGTGCCCCATCTCTATTTAACCTGCTGTTACATCAGCGGTGATAACGAGCTGATCTTCTTCCGGCACACCGGCTTCTGCCAGCGTTTCATCTTCCTGGAGTTCACGCCCTAAGGCTTTGCTGTCCAGGCGGTAGCCCATCGGTCGGCCGTCCGGTCCAGTGGTGGGAAGTTCAAGGGATGTGGTTAATTCTGGAATCAATTCCTTTATTTCAACATCATCTGGAACTTCGGCAGTGCGGCTCCCGCCTGAGGGGAGTACGAGAGTAACTGTTAAATCAGCCATGGTATTACCTCCAATTGAGAGTTTTTATTCGATCAAGTGAACTGATCTGCTTCGCAAATCAGGTTTTACTTCAAACGAATTTTTGGTTTTTTCCCCTTTTCTTTGATGATTTTGATCCGTTCCGGGCGAAGCAGTTCGCGGTTGTCAACCGGGAAGGCATCGGGGTTATCCTGGCGGTACTGCCGGCTCCAGCGGGCTGCTTCAGGATCCCAGGGAAAAGGCGGCTTGGTGGGATCATCGTGAAAATTTTTGTACTGAACCATCTCACCAATCATCACCACCAGGCGATCCAAAGAACGGCTGGCTGTCCACCAGGCAGCATCCACACACACGGAGCCATTATGATGGTTGATATTGGGATGCCAGACCGGGGTCAGCCACTGCATTCCCGGCCAGCGCTGCGGGTACTGGTTGTGCAGATAGATCTCAACCTGGTGTTTGCTCCCCATTTTTGGTTTTCCTTTGGGATCGACCCCGACAATGCCTTTGCATTTAAAGGTAACGACATATCTTTCCGGGGGAAGTCCTTTGCGGGGGGATTTTGTTTTGAATTCAATCAGATCGCTCTGGGCAGCCATATCCCGCATGCGTTTGTGATCTGCCTTTAGCCTGCGCATCCTTGGACTTTGGTCCAGGGCAATTTTGCCACCCGCTGTGATATCTGCAGTGAGCACGATCCGGTCATCATCCGGTACGCCAGCCTCTGCCAGGGTCTCATTCTCCTGCAGTTCACGCCCCAGGGCTTTGCTGTCCAGGCGGTAGCCCATGGGTCGGCCGTCAGGCCCGATAGTGGGCAATCCCAGCAAAGAGGTCATTTCTGCCAACAGGTCACGGACGATGACATCATCAGGGACCTCAGCTTTTCGGGCCCCACCATTGGGTAGTACAATCGTTACTTCAATTTCTGGCATAAGGATCTCCTATCTAACCTAACCTCATTTTTGGGAATGGGGAATTTGGCAGGCGCCGGTGATTCCCCAACAATCTTTATGGTGATGGGTTTTACAAATCGGACAGATCTTAACCCCACGGGGGTCATGGGTCTCTACCGGGTCCAGGCAGTAAGGGCAGTTATGTTCAATGTCTCCAAATAATTTAATCTCTTTACGAGCTTTCTTCTTAACACGCTTTTTCTTAGTCCTGGCTGGCTTCTTGATCTTTGGAGTCGGAGCCGCTGCAACAGAAACCTTTGGTAAGGAAGATCCCTTTTGGGGTGTTTTTTGGATAGCCAGTGGGGGAGGGGCTTTTTTAGTTACGGCTGACCCCGATGATTTCTGGCTGGTCTTTTTAACAGCGTGATAGTTTTATTTCAAGGGCCAGCTTATAATTTCTGGTTTTGATTCCATGGTTGATTTTTGGGGTCGGCCTGTCGGTGCCGGGGTGGGGGTATTTCCAACCGCGGGAGAGGTTCTGAAGGCTGTTATTACCAGCAAGGCAGCCAGGGACGCTAAAGCCAGTTGGATCAGACCACCCCAATCGGGGGTTTT
>JAZFRV010000332.1:0-6250 GCA_036445875.1 Anaerolineales bacterium | reverse complement strand
GCTGAGGATTGGTTGAACGTTTTCCGGGAAGCCGGATTACCCTGTGGACCAATAAACAAAGTTCCGGAAGTTTTTGATCATCCCCAGGTGCAACAGCGCGATTTGATCCTGGAGGTAGAGCATCCGTCTGTCGGTAAGGTTCCCTTGACTGGTTTTCCTTATAAACTATCCCGCACACCAGCCAAAATCCAGCACCACCCCCCAGATCTGGGCGAACACAACCTGGAAATCCTGGTAGACCTATTGGATTTCAGCCCAGAGCAGGCAGCGGATTTCAAGGAGAAAGGTATTATCTGATTATTTATTCTTGAATTGCACGTGGATTGATGGTATTCAGTAAGTGTTCAGGAAGGTGTTATGTCTTCGATAAAAACAGAAATTCGCACAGGCGTTTATTATGATTCGATAATTTTAATGCAGCTGCAGCGCTCGTTGGCAGATTTACCGAAGGTCATTGATGCAGGTGTAGTGATGGGTACGGATGCCAATAAGGATCTTTTGGATCAATCTGGCTTGTATGTTGACGATATCAAAGGTGCCAAAGCAGATGACCTGGTCATTGTTGTAAAAGCCGAGAATGGGAAAATAGCCCTCAACGCAATCGGACAGGTGGATGAATTGGTGGCTGCCAGGCGGAGCCGGGATACGGCAGGCCAAGATTTTTTACCAAAGAGCCTGGAATCTGCGGCAAAGATGATGCCGGATGCGCATTGGACCTTAATCTCTGTGCCAGGCCGATACGCCGCTGGTGTTTCCCGAGAAGCGTTAAGGTTGGACAAACATGTTTTCCTTTACAGTGATAATGTCAGCTTGGAAGAAGAAATAGACCTGAAAAAGAAGGGTGCCGAGAAGGGTTTGCTGGTGATGGGACCAGATTGCGGCACGGCGATTATTAATGGAGTTGGTTTGGGTTTTGCCAACCAGGTTCGTAAGGGGCCTATTGGAATGGTTGCCGCTTCAGGAACCGGATTGCAGCAAGTCTCGGTCCGAATCCATCAATTAGGCAGCGGTTTGACCCATGCCCTTGGTACAGGAGGGAGAGATCTTTCATCCCAGGTAGGTGGGTTAACTGCCCGGATGGGTTTGGATATCCTGGATCGTGATCCGGAAACCAGGGTGATTGTGCTGGTGTCTAAGCCACCTGATCCGGAAGCAGCGGATGGTTTGATTAACTATGCGCGGCGGTTAAGCAAACCGGTGGTAATCAATTTTATTGGGTATGCTTCCACATTACAAAAAATTGATAACCTCCACTTTTCAACTACCTTTGATGATACAGCTGCCGCGGCTGTGAAACTGGCTTCAGATCCTGAGGGGATAGAGACGGAACAAGACCTGCCAACCGATCAATTTAAAGTCGGTCAACGATATCTGCGCGGATTGTTTTCCGGCGGGACCCTGGCTTATGAAGCTTTATTAATCCTGGAATATTACCTTCCGGATGTATACTCAAATGTTCCCATCAATAAAAAATACCGTTTAGAGAATTCGTTGATCAGTCAGGGTCATACAATTGTTGACCTTGGTGAAGATGAATTTACCGTAGGCCGTCTGCATCCCATGCTGGATCACGAATTGCGGATCAAACGTTTGGAATCCGAAGCTGAAGATCCTGAGACAGCCTTGATATTTCTAGACGTAGTGCTCGGGTATGGATCACATCCAGACCCAGCAGCTGAGTTGGTGCCTGCAATCCTGGCAGCTCGTTCCAAAGCCAAAAAAGCGGGCCGTTATCTGGAAGTTGTGGTACTCATTTCCGGTACAGATGCTGATCCCCAGGATATGACGTCCCAGGTAGAACAATTCCGGGAATCAGGGGCGCAGGTATTTTTCAGTAATGATAAAGCAGTTCGCTACGCGGGCAGATTGGTCCGAGCCCTGGAAGGCGCTCCAGAACTCGAAGAAGGGGGAGTATTTAAACAGGTTGATTTGGGATCATTAACAAATGAATTTTCCGCTATTAATGTGGGGTTGGAATCTTTCACCGAAAGTCTGTTGGCGCAGAATGTAGGCGCAATACAGGTGGATTGGAAACCAGCCGCAGGCGGGGATACCGATTTAATGGCGCTGCTGGAAAAGATGAAAGGATAAAGGAGGAATTTCCAAATGAAAGAATTTACTGCGGCTTGTGCCCAGATCGCAATTACCCCCAACGATCCCCAGGCCAATATCAAGAAAGCTGTAGAGTGGCTGAAAAAAGCAGTGGCGGAATATCAAGCAGAGTTAATTGTATTCCCCGAGACTGTCACCACCGGATTTGATACTGGGATGAGCGCGGATGAATTATGGGACCTGGTTGATGAATCCCCCGGCAAGTTAACGGAAGTGATCCAGGCGGCAGCCAGGGATTTAGGAGTTCATGTGGTCTGGCCCACCTACCGGCGTGCTGACAAGAAAGGAATTATCTATAATTCCGCTCATTTAATTGGACCTGATGGAGAAATCATCGGAATCTATGATAAAACCCATCCCTTCCCGGGAGAACGAAGAGATTCCGGTGGATGGGTAGAAGCAGGAACCCAGGCCAATGTATATGAAACGGAGCTGGGAAATATCGGTATGATTATTTGTTATGATGGGGATTTCCCGGAATTATCAAGATTGCTGGCGATCAAAGGCGCAGAAATCATTGTCAGACCTTCTGCTTTACTGAGAAGCTATGACATCTGGTATATCACCAATTGTGCCCGGGCATATGACAATCATGTGTATATGATCAGCACCAACATGGTGGGACCCGACGCTGCGGGAAATTATTATTTTGGTCACAGCATGATTGTAAATCCCATCGCCTGGCGGCTGGCGCAGGCAAGGGGAACAGAAGAGATTATTGCCGCAAAACTTGATCCAGACCCACTGAGATACATTACCTGGGGCAGCAAAAGTATTCAACCATTTGATCATCTCGAAGACCGCAACCTGGCTTTATACGAGGAAATATTAAAAGAAGCTAAATCAAAATTTGAACCTGGAAAACGATATCCTCGCAAGAAATCCTGATCTAGGTTGATATCGAGGGAATTGTAAAGGAGTTTGAGATGGATATTGAAAAAGCAAATCAAGAGGCAGTGGAGCGAATGATGGAAGCCCGACCTGTTTTGGTAGGGTTGGGTAAAGCAATCGACGTCATCCCGGGGATGAAAGATAATTTACTGCTGCACGCGGGACCTCCAATCACCTGGAAACGAGCTTCTGGACCTATGCAAGGAGCAATAACCGGAGCCTTGATTTTTGAGGGCAAAGTAAAAAATATGGAAGAAGCCCAAAAAATGATTGAGTCGGGGGAGATTCAACTTGATCCCTTCCACCATCACCAGGCCGTCGGTCCTATGGCTGGGGTAACCTCCTCGTCCATGTCAGTCTATATCCTTGAAAATAAAACTCATAATAATTTTTCTTACTCCAATTTGAATGAAGGTTACGGCAAAGTGCTCCGTTATGGGGCATACAGTGAAGAGGTGATTAATAAGCTGCGCTGGATGGAAGATGTGATGGCACCCCTCTTGAAAGAGGCATTAGAAGCTAGCGGTGGAATTGACATCCGGGCGCTTTTAGCAGAATCTCTGCACATGGGGGATGAAGGGCACAACCGGAATAAAGCCGGGTCAATCTTATATACTGCAAAACTTGCTCCTTTCATTGCCAAAGTTTCCAAGGATCCGTCGGTAGCTTCCGAAGTAATCTCATTCCTGGGTGAAAATGCATTAAGTGTGCTTAACCCGGTTATGGCAGCCTGCAAGGCAATGTCAGATGTCAGTCACGGGATTGAAGGCAGCACGATCATCAGTGTAATGGCTCGTAATGGAACTGATTTTGGTATCCGGATCAGCGGTTTGGGAGAGCGCTGGTTTACAGCCCCGGTTCCGACTCCAAAAGGTTTGTATTTCCCTGGATTTGGTGAAGAGGATTCAAGCGGAGACATCGGGGACAGCACGATTACGGAATCGGTAGGAATTGGCGGTTTTGCCATGGCTACCGCCCCGGCGATCGTAAATTTTGTGAGTGGCACTCCAAAGGATGCAATCAATACGACCCTGGAAATGTACGAAATCACTTTTACAGAACATAAGTATTTCACGATCCCACCCCTGGATTTCCGGGGCACACCTACTGGTATGGATCTAAGGAAAATCGTTGAAAAGGGCATAACCCCCCGAATAAATACCGGGATTGCCCATAAAGAAGCTGGGATCGGCCAGGTGGGCGCGGGACTGGTTCGTCCCCCGATCACATTGTTCCAGGAAGCCCTGGTGGCTTTTGCGGAACATTATAAAATCGGGTAGGGACGTATCCCGGAAATAAATACTGGGTCAGCTCGGGAGGATTGGTATGGAAAGAGAAGAAGTTATCACTCTGCTTAAAAGCGCTAAAATGTATGATTTGACACAGGCCTTAAGTGTCTTCACTCCCCCGTTTCCCGGGGAGATGCCGCTCCAGGTTCACTTTTTTAAGCGGCTTACCGGATCTTTTGGTGGTGGACAGGGAGCGAATGGGCAGCAAATAGAATGGAGCAATAATACCGGGACTCACCTGGTAGGTCCTCGCGCATTTCATTCAGGAGCAAGAGCGATTGCTGATATCCCATTGACCGACCTCTCTGGTGAAGGTGTGATAGTTGATATCTCTGATGAAGTATCGGATTACAGCCTCTATACACCGGAGATGATTACAAAAAAAATTGAGGTAAAAGAAAGGGATATCCTGATTATTAATACTGGATATCATAAATATGGTTGGGATCAGCCGGATATTCCAAATCCTGACGCGCAGGGAGGTATTGAAAATAAAGAATTTGGTTATTATCTCCGCCATCCCGGACCATCACCGGAATTTTTCCAGTGGGCTCTAGACCTGAAATTAAAACTTATCGGTGTGGATTGTGGATGTGCAGAACACCCCATGAATACCAATCTGCGCACCATGCATGCCAGGGAATTTGATAAAGCCGAAGCCAAGCTCGAGAAAACCCACGGGAAAAATTGGGATGAGATCTATCCTGCAGAGTGGTATCACAAACTTACCCATATCACCATGCCAAACTCGGGTTTACTGTTGGCAGAGTCATTAGGCGGTGAAATCGACCAGCTGAAAAATAAACGTGTTTGGGTCATGATTATGCCAATCCCGTATATGGAAGTTGAATCTTCCTGGACCCGGGCAATTGCCTTTCAGGCGCCTGACGGTGTGAAAGAGGAGGAATTTTTTGCTCAAATGCGGGAAATTGATATGCTGGACATGACCCTGCCTTTTAGTGTTCAGACACCCCAATGGGCAAATTATGTTCCATTAAGTGTGAATTACACCAAGCGAGTGGGCGGTCAATCTTTTGGATTGGGCCGGAATAATGCCCACTGCAGGGCGAGCTTTCATCTGGCGACTCACATGGATGGGGAGGTTCATTTCCATGCTGGCGGCTTGACTATTGGTGAGACTCCTTTTGAAAAATGGTTTGGTCCAGGTGTTGTGGCAGATATATCAGAGTTTGTCAGCGATACCAGTGTCTATACTCCAGAAATGGTTGAAAAGGTTGCTGAGGTTAAGAAAGGGGATATTCTGGTTATTAAAACCGGGTATCTCAAGTACGGCTGGAATAGTCCCGATTCTGATGAATTCCGCTATATGATCAGGCATCCAGGACCATCCCCCGATTTTGCGGATTGGTGCCTGAAGATGGAAATAAAATGGCTGGCAGTGGATTGTGTTGCCATGGAACATCCCATGAATACCATCCAGCGGCTCTGGCATCCAAAAACTTTTGAGGAAGCTAACCTGAAACTTATTGAACAGTATGGAAAAGACTGGGATGAAATATACCCACTGGATAAGTATTACCAGGATATGCATCTTAACCTGTTTCCCAAAGGGATCATTCACGCTGAAAACCTGGGAGCTGATCTGGCGAATATGGATAGTGGGCGTTATTACATCGGATGTTTTGTACAAAAAGGAATGGAACTGGCTTCCTGCTGGGCGCGATTTGTAGCCTTCAAGGAAACAGAATAGAAAAATTATGATTCTTGTCACTGGAGCAGCTGGAAAAACCGGGCTGGCAGTTACTCGGGCGTTGGTCAGCGTTGGAGCATCAGTTCGAGCTTTGGTTCATAAAGAAGAATATCAGGATTCGGTTGAATCGGCCGGAGTAAGTGAAATTTACCTGGGAAATCTTCTCAAATTAGATGATCTCCAACAGATTATGGAAGGAATCAAGGCTGTTTACCATATCTGTCCAAATGTACATCCCGATGAGCTG
>JAZFRV010000331.1:0-3857 GCA_036445875.1 Anaerolineales bacterium | reverse complement strand
GCGATGTGGTTGGAATCACTATTATGAATGCAGTTTGACCACGCAGTAATAATATATTAATTAGATTATTATGGATCCGCAATGAAAACCAAAGCTCTTTCGCTTTTTCTGGTTCTTACAATTGGTTTGTTACCTTTCCCAACAAACCAGACATTTGCCCAAGTACTTATCAAGAACTCTATCGACGACGCTGCTGCCCTGATGTACATCAGCGATGCCATCCTTTAGGATGAGAGCGAAATCGAGGATTCTTCCGATGCAATTGGGATGTTTTCTCCTGAACAAAAGAGGAAAGAGGATGTTGACACAAACCCATTATTGGCAAGGTTGGATCACGAAAAATAATGCTGTCCTTTACCAGTTGAGCCTTAGCTTAGGTATACCTGAACCCTGGGGATATAATACTAGCTATATACTTAGCACAGAGGCATATCTATTATCTGAAAGGGTATTATCCAGAATCTGGATTGATCCCTAACCGCAGTTCATCATGATTTTTGATTATAAAGCTCGTATGTAATATGAAGGATAAATCCCATGATGAAACAGAATAAAAAAATTGCCGGGGTAATTTTGATTGCATTTCTATTACCCATACTGGCTTGTAATGTCCCGAGAACGCTCTTCAAAGCTATTACATTTGGGGGAGAAAAAGGACCCCGCAGAATAATGGAAAGAGTGTACGGTGCAACTATAGTTCCTGATAACTATGATTCCTCCTCTAGTAATTCGGATGGAGAGAGCTCAAATATAGAAGAAGATTACGAATCGGAGGATTGTTCTTCAGATGGCTCCTGGCTGGATGAATTCTGGGATGGTGCCGTGGTGCCCCTTTTGGTGGAAGAAGGTAAAAACTGTCAGGAAAGTGCTGGCTGGATCTACCGAAGCTGTCTTCAAGACCAGGCTGCCTCAGGCGCCTGCCTTGAGCAAGCAAAAATTGCCTGTTCTTTTGAATATGACACCATTCCATTAAATGACAGCGGTGGTTCTGTTACTATCTCACCAAGTATCTTGCACGGTTTTGCTGAATCAGAGTCAACCTCGCTTACATATCCAAGTGGGGGTGGAACTGTAAGCGGACAATTCTTCTTCACTGTCTACGATAATGTGAACGAATGTACTATCACAACAACAAGTACAATTAATAGCGGCAGTTATGACCAGGCAACCTGTAAGATGAGCGGCACTGCCCAGCTGACTAACTTATACGAAGGTCTTTCTTGTCTCGGAATATGCGGTTTTTCTTTAGGAGCCTGCCCAAAGACTCGTCAGGCTAATGTTCCGTGGAAAGCTTCCCTGGAAGATGGCGAGCTGTCTGGAAATGTAGGAATAAGAGCCCCAGATATAAGTGGGTTTGGTTTCCGGGCAGGTCCATAACGGAAGCTCCTTCTAGTGGTAGTTCAAATGTCTCTCAAATAATTATTTTATTTGCACTCACGACTAATCCTGAATGGAGCGTGTTAATGAAACGCAAATCGTTCTTCCTCCTTTTAATATTCTTGTTATCCCTGATTCCTTTTGAGAGTGTTCACGCAAGTAACGAACTAAGCCGCACCTTGGAAAACTCCGTTTCATTAATGTACGTCAGCGATGCCATCCTTCTAAATGAAATCGTTGATGATGAAATCAGTTCAACCAGCAAGGTTAGCACAGTAACTAAACCTGATGTTTCTTCTGACGAGAAAACAGATTTAATCAACCAGATGATCAATGCCACAAAGGCTCAACGGAACGATCACGACCGAAAGTGCCGGGAAACTGTAGAGATTTACCGCCAGCAAGGTAAAACCTGTGAAGTTGATCAAACCAATGCCTACTGCAAGAGTAAAAGAGCGGAGCTCACAGCAAAAATAGCTGCCTTGCGTAAAGCTCGGGGAGGAGACAAGCGCAAATGGTTTACTAAACAATGGCATGGATTAAAAAGAGCTGGTGCAAAATTCTGGCACCGGATCGGCCCGCTGGGAAGGAAATTCCTTCAGGAAGTTGGTCCACGAGCGCTTAAAATTGTTCTAGCTGGCAGCCCTGGTACAGAAGCCTTACTGAAGAACCTGATCAAACACACTGCAAAAAATATGGCCAGGCAGCGATTTAAACAAATAGGTTTCCAGGCTCTGCAACGGATCCTAAAAGTCCAAATTGAGGTTGCATCTGCCGCCGGTGTGGATATCTGCGATCCAGAGGAAGACCAAGCATCCTCAGAGCAGGAAGAGGACACAGGAAAGGAACCACCAACAAGCAACAATGATTTTCCCCCAGATGGGGCACATTGGAAGTGCGAAGATGTGAAAGGTCGCTTATGGAACTACAAAGTACAGGAAGGCCCTGCTACAAAAAATCTAATTGGTGAACTTGATTTTTGGATCAAATACCTTGAGAGTGGTCAAGCTATGCATATCTACTTTGCTCTTGATGTTGAACAAGAATGGGCCGTTACCCAGGTAGACGGCTCACTCGGAGACTGGCATATTGTATCAATTAACACTCAAGCGGAGGATACATCCGTCTCATTCAATGAGTTTGGGATCTTCGAAGGTTCTCTCATTCTTGAAAGAACTCATACAGAACATGGTAATACATGGCCCCAGACCAGTACTATGAACTATTACGGTCTTGTCTCCCCAGAAAATTATGAAAAAGCATATATTTGCGATGTGGGAGCTAACCCTTTGCCTACAGGATTGGAAACACTCAGTCCGGATAATTTCCAGGATCGCTGCGGAACGTTTTATTATTATGTCTGCAATTTGATCTTACCCTAACAATTCAGCTATACAGATACTAATGATATAATAATTTCGTGAAAAGCCTGAGAAGAATATCAATTTGGATAAATTTAGGAAAGTGAGTAAACCAAATGATCAAAAAACTTCACGATCAAATTACTTCAGAACTTAGCCAGAGCAGCCGGACCGATACTATCTTTGTGGTCACTGCGATTATATTTAACCTGGTTGTATTAGGGATCAACAGCACTCTGTCGGCTGTGGCTGCTGATGAAAAAACACTTCAGAGTAATCTGATATTTTTTGTTTTATTAATCGTTACTCTTCTGATCAACAGCGCTTCCTTATCCGCCTTATTAATTGGTCGCCGCACCAGAAATAAGCTGCTGGAAGGGATCATCAAGATGTATCAGGATAACCAGGTAGATCAATATTATCCAGAGGAACTGCTAAAAACTTACGGAACAAGGTACCTGCTTTTTGCTGCTGTGATTGTCTTGCTGGGAATCACGGCAATCGTGGTTCCGTTGATAATTCGATATCTGTAATTTGATTGCGTCCAAGAAAGAACCAGATTAAATGACTTCCGGTAAAACTAATTTAATTTAAACTGGGTTTCATACAAATCCTGGTAAAGACCTCCCCGGGAGAGAAGTTCTTGATGTTTTCCGACCTGGACTAGATGACCCTGATCCAGAACCAGGATTTTATCCGCTGCCAGAATGGTTGATAAACGATGGGCAATTACCAGGCTGGTGCGGTTCTTCATCACCTCTTTAAGCGCATTTTGGATCAACTCCTCTGAGAGGGAATCCAAACTTGAAGTCGCTTCATCTAATATTAATATCCGGGGATCACGCAATACCACCCGAGCTATTGCAATTCGCTGGCGCTCACCGCCGCTTAACCGGTATCCTCTCTCACCGACCACAGTATCATACTGATCTGGCAGATCCACGATAAAATCATGAATGTTGGCGGTTCTGGATGCCTTGATCAACTCTTCATCAGTGGCATCGGGTCTGGCATACAGTAAATTAGCCCGGATGGTGTCATAAAACAAATAGGTTTCCTGGGTGACCATCCCAATATTATCGATCAGGGAATTCAGGGTGACATCTTTGATATCGATTC
>JAZFRV010000330.1:0-2947 GCA_036445875.1 Anaerolineales bacterium | reverse complement strand
CCCTTTTTCGATTATGACCTCCGGCCAGATTGGTCAAAAAACCAGACCCGCAAAGGCTACGCCGCTTCAGGGATGATGGGTGTTTTTTTCGCAGCTGGATGGACACCATGTGTTGGCACTATATTGGGAGCGATATTAACCCTGGGCATGAATCAAGCTACAAGCGGGCAAGCCATGCTCCTGGCCAGCGGATACGCTCTTGGTCTGGGACTCCCATTCCTGGCGCTCGGGTTAGGAGTTGATAGAGCCAGTAAACTATTATCCCGTTTCCGAAGCAGGGTTCAGTTGGTCCAACGGATCAGCGGAATATTCCTGCTTCTGCTTGGAATCTTGATCTTCACAGATCAGCTGACGATCCTGGCAATTTGGGCTCAAAAATCTGGTTTGTATCTCAACGTACCATTAGCATTTAATACTGCACCGAGCTATATGATTGCTGTTGTCGCTGGATTGTTGTCCTTCCTTTCGCCATGTGTTCTTCCCCTTGTGCCAGCCTACCTGGGATATTTGAGCGGTCACGCTGTCAAAGAAGTGCCTGCCCAATCTGGAATTTAATGATGAATATTACTTCATTGGTTGAAAACAAGAGACGTTGGAATCTGGTGCTGGCAGGTATGGTACTGATGGGTGCAGGCTGGATTATTCTGACCAGAACGCCGATAAATCAAACCACAGGAGGTGCTCCACCTCCCAGTCCCAAGGAAGGATTTTCTGCACCTGCTTTTTCCCTGGAGCCCCTTAATGCTGAGAATTCAACTACAAAAGTATCCCTGACAGATTATCAAGGCCAGGTTGTTATGATTAATTTTTGGGCTACCTGGTGTTTACCTTGTCGGGAGGAGATGCCAGCCATCCAATCAGTCTATGAAGAATATCAGGGGCAGGGTTTTGTGGTCCTGGCTGTGAACACTACGTTTCAGGATAATGAATTTGATGTAAAAGATTTTGTCGCTGAATACAATCTCAGTTTTCCCATCTTGCTTGACAGGTCCGGAGATGTCAGCCAGCAGTATCAGCTGAGGGGATTGCCAAGCACTTATTTTATTGATCGGCGAGGTGTGATCCAGACTGTGATTGTCGGGGGGCCGATGAAAGTTACCATGATCCGCTCCAAAATCGAAGCCATGCTTAAGGAGAATCCCTGATGTACCCATCGATTTCAATTGGCCCTTACTTGCTGCAAACTCCTGGATTAATGCTGATTCTAGGAGTATGGGCTGGAATTTTTCTGGCTGAAAAAGAAGCTGAACGGCTATCATTGAAGAATGACTCGATCTCCAATTTGATATTTTACAGTTTGATTGCGGGATTGGTGGGGGCCAGACTTGCATTTGCGCTCAGAACACCGGGCATTTATTTCCGCGCACCTCTCAGCCTGCTGGCGCTGGATACCACGACTCTGGCACCACTAGAGGGATTGCTGATCGGTATTGTTGTCGCAATTATCATAGGTCAAAGAACGAACTTGCCAGTCCGCATCACACTCGATGCCCTGGCACCCGGACAGGCAGTTTTTATGATCGCTTGGATGACAGCTAATATTCTTAGTGGTGATGCTTTCGGTTCTCCAACGGATCTTCCCTGGGCGATCCAGCTTTGGGGAGAAAGCAGGCACCCAGTTCAATTTTACGACTTAATTATGGCCTTGGTTATCCTGGTGGTGATTTTACAACGCCCATTTAAGGATTATGGTACAGGAGTGAATTTTTTGGTACTAGTTTCCCTTTCAGCATTGGCCCGGCTGATAACAGAAGCCTTCCGAGGTGATAGTTTGATCTGGTTCGGTTCGATCCGGGCAGCCCAATTAATCAGTCTCGGTCTACTAACATATACACTGTGGCTGATCAGGAACTGGTCAAATAACGCAGAATCTAAACCGATCTCATTGCCTAAATGAAAATCAAAGATTTGGACTGCAATCGATAATTTCGAGCAATATAAATTGATTGGGTTTCCTTGGGAAGATCTAGATTCTCCTCTGGTGATGGTTTCTTGGGGTTAAATGCATACTTTTTCCAGTTTTGATGAATCAGGTTCAAAGGTATTTATTCGAACTAACCGCAACCAGGCCCCGGAACCAAACACTCCCTAAACCTTGCGAGAAAGGGGCTTGGGATGTTGGAAATAAGGTAGCTTTTCCTGATATCTGATCAACAATCTGTTCTTATTGGAAATACCAGAGCCGGGAGATTTAGTTTATGGATACGGTTAAGGAAACAAGCCGGGAAGAAAGCAATGCTTTAGCAGATTGGTTGAATTCGGCAATCAGCAATCATTGGATGCTGGTTATCACCCTGTCATTCGGTCTCTATGTAGGATTGCCATTTCTGGCGCCAGTCTTCAAACAGCTCGGGCTGGATGGATTTGCGAACGGAATATATTTTCTGTATTCATTTCTCTGTCATCAATACCCGCAGCGATCTTTCTTTCTATTCGGTCAAAACAGCTCCTACTCGCTGGAAACAATCCAACTCTGGCAGGATACCAGCAACCCGCTGCTGCTGGGAAGATTTATCGGAAATTCCCAGTTGGGATGGAAAGTGGCCTGGTCGGACCGCATGGTTTCCATGTTCAGCAGCATACCGATCATAGGATGGTTGTGGTATCCCTTTCGCCGCAAAATCAAACCATTATCGATTTGGGGATTTTTACTATTTCTTGTGCCCATGGGTCTGGATGGGATAACCCATATCATTAGCGATTTTTCTGGCCTTGGGAATGGATTTCGGTCTACCAATACCTGGCTCCAGATTCTTACAGGAAGTGCCTTTCCCGCAGAATTTTATTCAGGAACTCAGCTGGCCAGCTTTAACTCATCCATGCGGCTGGTAACCGGAGTTTTGTTCGGGATAGGGGTGGTCTGGTTTTTCTTCCCCCATCTTGACATCTTATTTCAAAAAATGAAAAAATATCTTGAGATCAAACAGGATCAAATTTCGGGGGTAGT
>JAZFRV010000329.1:0-5065 GCA_036445875.1 Anaerolineales bacterium | reverse complement strand
GCCAGGTACTCTACTTCTTCCGAAATAAAGGGAGTGACCAATACATTTTGAATTTTGGCTTTCACAATAGCGGAAGCCATCTTTTTTGTAACACGCTCTCCAGCAGAAGCTATGACTTTTCCTGAAGTGGGATGCGTCACATTTTCCCTAAGCTCGGCACCAACAATTTCAGGATCTTTAGGAGTTACTGACTGTCGGACTTTGCGGTAAGGGGTTTCGATAAAACCATAATCGTTTACCCTGGCATAAGAAGCAAATCGGCCAATCAAACCAATATTCGGTCCTTCGGGGGTTTCAATCGGGCAAATTCGGCCATAGTGAGATTGGTGTACATCACGCACATCAAACCCTGCTCTTTGGCGGTGAAGACCACCAGGACCCAGGGCTGATAAAGTTCGTTTATGACGCAATTCAGATAGTGGATTAGTTTGATCCATGAACTGAGATAATTGGCTGGAACCAAAAAATTCACGCAGTGAAGCAACCACTGGACGAATATTTACCAGGGTAACTGGTGACATCTTTTTATTCCCACGGATAGACATTCGCTCACGAATAACACGTTCCATCCGGCGAATACCAACACGCAGTTTATTTTGGATTAGCTCATCCACAGTTTTGATTCTTCGGTTGCCGAGATGATCGATGTCATCGGGATCCATCATATTGTTGTTAATTTCAATCATTCGGCGGATCAAATAATAGATGTCCCATTTAGTAATCGTGAGATGATCAATGGGAACTTTTCCTTCCAAGTCGTATTTCTGATTCAATTTATAACGGCCGACACGTTCAAGATTATAGCGGCGGTCATTAAATAACTGATCTTCCAGGAAATCCCGGGCATTTTCTACCGTAGCGGGATCACCGGGTCGCATACGTTTAAAGAAATCGATTAACGCAACTTCTGCGATGGTCATACCATCGGGTACTTCCCAATCCGGTTCCTGAGAAAAACACGCCGGAATGAACATTCTATCCGGGTTTGTATCAATATCTTCAAAGAGAGCGATAAGTTCTTCGTCCGTTCCTTCCTTAATTGGAAAATCTTTAAGACCGTCATCGACTGCTGCCAGAGCCCGTAGGAAAATTGTGACAGGAATTGTTCTCTGCCGATTAAACCTAATTGTCAAATAGCCGGTTTTCCTGGTTTCGAATTCCATCCAGGCGCCACGGTCAGGAATTAATTTTGATACTGCCAGACGGCGTCCGGATGTCCGGTCAACTTCTGCCTCAAAATATACACCAGGGGATCGGATCAATTGGGAAACAACCACTCGTTCTGTACCATTAATGATGAAAGTTCCCTTTTCAGTCATCTCTGGGAAATCACCCATAAAGATTTCCTGTTTAATGGGTTCCGGTACCTTCGCACCCGCCAGAAGCACTGAAACATACAGAGCTGAACCGTAAGTTAAATCACGTTCGACACATTCCTGAACAGAATATTCCGGATCTTCAAACCGATAATTCAGTTCCCACTGTTTTGCTTCAGCGGTTTTACTTGGAAAATATAATTTCATCTTCCCATTGTAGGATTCAATGGGCGAGATCTCATGAAAAAGTTCTTCAACACCGGTTTCTTTTAATCGTTTAAAAGACTCAAGTTGGACCTCTATAAGTGGAGGTAATGGATAATGATAACTTATTCGAGCGTAATTCTTGGCCTTATCTACTTGACCCATATAATCTCCTAATTACCTTCTCTACTTGACCAAACCGCTCACCAGCGATTACCATACGCGTTAAGATGCCCCGGTCTCCACCAGGGCAAGCAGTTTTGTTATTGAATCTAAATCTGGATACTGTTATTTTCCAACTAGTATCCCCGATAGACTCTGTCTTTAACCCAGACAGACAATTATAATAATTATACGAGGATCGGTCAAGGCATTCTGCGGTCTCATTTGTATCCGAATAAATGTAAAAATCACCAATAAAAAAGGGGTTTTCGAGTATGAGTTTAAACGATAAGTACAAATCAGGATATATCGCAGTTATGGGTAGGCCCAATGTTGGGAAATCCACTCTGCTCAATCGCCTACTAAAACAAAAAATAGCGGCAGTTTCACCCAAACCCCAGACAACCAGATTGCAGCAATTTGGTATATTAACATTACCAGATGCCCAGTTGATTTTTATAGATACACCGGGCTTACATCATCCCCAACACAAATTGGGGGAGTTCATGAATAAGGATGCTCGCTTGGCGCTCGAAGATGCAGATGTTGCATTGATGGTAGTTGATGGAAGTTTTCCTCCTTCAGAAGAAGATTATCTCTTTGGAGAATTATTAAAAGAGGGGAAAGAACAGCCTTCCGTTTTTCTTGCTATCAACAAAATTGACAAACCCACACCTAGCCAGCTAAAGGAATACAGCGAGTTGTACCAGGCGTTAATTCCTGACGCAGAACTTATCCCGGTATCCGCCATAACTGGAGAAAATATTGATTTACTGGAAAATTCTTTAAAGGATTCCCTTCCAGAAGGCCCCCAACTTTACCCTGAAGATCAGATTACGGATATTTACGAGCGGGATATCGCCGCCGATATGATCCGAGCTGCAGCCATGCTGCATCTTCAGCACGAGCTACCCCATGTGATTGCTGTAAGAATCGACGAATATAATGAAAGGAAAGATCACGGCGCCTACATTGAAGCCACTCTTTTTGTTGAACGAGATTCTCAAAAAGGCATCGTCATAGGAGAGGGTGGAAACATGATCAAACGGATCGGTTCAACTGCCCGGAAAGAAATCGAGGCAATGAGTGGGCGGAAAGTTTTTCTAAAGTTACGGGTAAAAGTGAAGAAGAACTGGCGGAATGACCTAAACGCTCTCCGCCTTTTTGGGTTTAAAAAATAAACTCATGATCCCTCTCACTCGGATAATTTCTCCCGGATTATTCCTGATTGGAATTAATCTTCAACTACCTCAAAGGTTATTCTTATCAAGCTCTGATTGTTTGCATGGTCCACCGCTGTAATCCGCAACTCAAATTCACCCACAGACATTGTCCAGGGATATACAAACGGCGGTAAATCTCTGCTAAAATGATTCTCTGAACCTATTGAAAAATCAACCCGTTGAATTTCATTTTCATTCGCGAATTCCAACTCAAATAGCAGCTCTTTCCCTGTTTCATAAAAAAGTCGTTTTCCATCTAAATCTGATCGTAATTTAATTACAGGAGAAGTATTATCCACAGAGAGCACTAAAGACGTTTTTTCTACCTGCTGCTGGTCTCGTATAACTACCAATTGCAATGCATAAAGACCATCTTCCAAGTTTTCCGTATCCCAATTCCCTATTCTTTGATTATCAGCGGGCGAAAGAATGACCGGACCTATCTGGAGCCAGGAGGTGGGGTTCATACCTTTTCCATATTGAAGTCTGGCCGATACAAATCCTTCTTCAGGAATTGATCCAATTACCCCAACCCGACCATGCACAAACGCGAAATTTTTCGGCAAGGAAATTGATAAATCTTCTGTTCCTTCAATGCGGTTCAGATCATAAACAGCTGGTGGTGTAAGTAAGCTGGATTTATCAGCCCAGTCATGCGCTTCAGGGGGGATAGCCAGATATACTTTTTCAACAATTTGTCCGGCCGGTGTAAAGACCGAGGCAAGTAAACCTGTCTCCCGGTTTATCTCGAACGCCTGGTAAAGGGTGTCGGTTTGTTGTGGTTCATTTCCCTGGATGAATATTTCGCGGACAATTTTTGGACAGTATTCGGTTTGCAGCATACCTGAGGGATAACATACATCAAGTGAAATAATCCCTTCTGGTATCTCCCATTCTTCTACTGGGAGTTCCCTGGCAGCATATTGGGTAATTGACCTCCAGATACTAGAATTAATCTGTTGGATATCAGTCTGGGATAAACTTGTTTCCTCGTTTATTATTCCTGTCCACACCGTTGTTACAAATTGGGGAGTATAACCAATAACCCATCCAGAGGAGGAATCAGCCACATTTCCAACTTTAATCCCTGCTGATCGGCCGATCAGGAACTGATCATTTTCTACAGTGTTGGATCGGATATTTTCATCACTGAGGACATTATTCACCAGGTAAGTCAGCTGTTCGCTGATAACCGTTTTCTCCACGGGTTGAGTCGTATCGATCCAGATCGCGCCAAAAGCATCCTCAATCCGATTTAATGCTGTTGGATGCACCTCGAGACCAGATGTTCCATATGACTTCCCGCGAAGTACACCTTGATTCGCAAACACTCCATAACTCTGAGAAATATCAACTAACGTTACTCTGGAACTCCCGCTGAAATAAGTACAATTCTGGCAGTTTTCGGCAGGTATTGAAATCCCGAACAAAGCCATAGTATTTTCCACCTGCAAGGTTCCATGGGAGTCCCACAGCTGTATCGCAGGAGACAAATAATCATTCACCAGGGCGGTTCTCATACTTACAGGACCAAGGAAATCATCTTCCCCATCACTCCCGGGATGAAAATCTACAATTGAGATAGTTTCTCCAGGAAACGGAATATCCCAAACCAGGGAAGCAGGATCAAAACCCTGTCTGAACGAATTCAAGTAAATAAATGGAGTTATCAGAGATCCGGGCAATTTGGGTTCAAACATATTGCCAGATCCAATCCTATTTGATGTTTCCACCATACCCAGGACCTTGCCCACCCGTGGATCAAGAAGCACAAGATTGATTTCCATATCCTGGTCATTTTCCAAAATGTGTCCTGAATATCTTGGTAATAATCTGGATGACTGGCAGCTCTCATCCATTTGGGGATCTTCCCCATAAACCCGTTTCAGCATGGTGCTTGATGCGCATATTATTTCATCTTGTAAATCACTATCAAGAGAAGAAATGATTTTAAATCCCCCTCTTAATAACCGTTCCAATGGAATAATATTGCTCGCTTCTTCCAGGATGTACTCAACGTAAGCTGGAACGGGGGGGTTGATTGCCAATCCCTGGTCAGCGTAAACTAACTCTTTCTGCCCAGCAAGATTTGCCTCTTGATCAGTAATCAAATCAGTAAAAAGCATCTCGTCAATGAGTTTTTCTTGATTCTCTTTTACC
>JAZFRV010000328.1:0-3795 GCA_036445875.1 Anaerolineales bacterium | reverse complement strand
AAATCTGGCAGAAAATTATTGAAGATGGTGTAGCGTGTGGAGAATTCCAATCTCACCAACCTGCCCTGACAACTAAAGCTCTCCTGGGAGTTCTCAACTGGACAATTACCTGGTATCAAGAAGATGGACCACTCACTGCCGATGAAATAGCAGATCTCTTTTCAGACCTTTTTATTCAAGGTCTGCTCATACGATAGTCAAGTAAAGAATAATATTATCTCCGAAGGATGAGGTGGATCAGGAAAAGATCAAGCGTTTACCCGGTTGGCCAAACTGGATCTGCGCCCTGGTCTCAATAAACCCCAGCAACGGGAGGAACTAAAGAAACAGATATCCCAAACGATAATCAAAATCCGCATATGTTTTCTCGGAGGCATTTATGTATTCATTTACCCCAACAGAAGAACAGCAGATGCTAATAGATGCAGTCAGACGGTATGCTGAACAGGATCTACGCCCCGCTGCCCGGGAAGCGGACGAAAAATCCGAATTCCCACCAGGTCTAATTGAAAAAGGTTGGGAGTTAGGCATACTCCAGGCATCCATCCCCGAGGAATTTGACGGGTTTGGTGATTACTCTGCGCTTACGGGAGTTCTAGCTGCGGAAATAATGGCCTACGGCGATCTATCATCCACATTTGCCGTGATGACACCCAACTTATTTGCACTTCCGATATTATTCTCCGGTTCAGAAGATCAGAAAAAAGAATATCTCCCTGCCGTTATTGCCGCTGAGTGGAAACCATTTACAGCCGCGATGGTTGAACCATATTTTAACTTTGATCCAGGAGAACTTGCTACCATTGCGGTTCTTAAGGGAGATTCATATCTAATTAGTGGAGAAAAAACCTACGTTCCCTTTGCCCAGAAAGCAGAAATGATTCTGACCTACGCTAATCTGGATGGAGAAACCCAGGGTTTTCTCATTTCCCGGGATACAAAAGGCGTTTCCATAGGAGAAAGGCAAAAGACCCTCGGAATTCACGCCTGCCCCCTTTACCCTGTAACTTTTGATAAAGTTAAAATTCCTCTCAACCAACGGCTAAACGGTGCTGAAGGCCACGACCAGAAATCCATTCTGGCTTCCTATCAGGTAGCCCTGGCAGCCATGGCCGTAGGTGTTGCCCAGGCGGCCTTTGAATATGCCAGGGATTATGCCAAAGAACGAGAGGTCTTCGGAGTCAAGGTAGCTCAGAAACAAGCTATAGCCTTTATGATCGCAGAAATGGGTATCGAGATTGAAGCAAATAGATTGCTAGCCTGGGAAGCGGCCTGGATGATTGATGAGGGGAAAGAGGAAGCAGGGAGACATGCTTACCTCGCTTATAACGGTGCCATCGATATGGTAATGATGGTAACTGACCAGGCTGTCCAAATTCTAGGTGGTCATGGATATATCAGGGAGCATCCTGTGGAAATGTGGATGCGAAATGGGCGGGGATTTGCTGCTTTCACCGGTTTGGCAATGGTTTAAGTGCAGCTCGCCAATTTTGAATATTTATTGGATTACCACACCTATCCTTGATAGAAAAGGAGAAAAAATGATCAGTTTTGAAATGCCCAAACCTCTAGTTCAAACCCGACGGGTGGTTGAAACTGTTGCTGAAAATATGATGCGTCCCATATCCCGTGAAATGGATGAAAACGAACACGAAATACCCTGGGCTTATATCCAATTTATGCACACCGCCACCAAGGCCATGGGGAGTTCATCCATGGTTGCAGAAGATCCGCCGAAAGAGAAAAAAGAAGATCCAAAGAAAAAAAAGTATCCTCCCATCAATTATCAACGTTTGATGGTAATGGTGGAAATGTTATCTTGGGGAGACGCAGGTATTTACCTTTGCACTCCCGGGGGCATGCTTGGAGCTGCTGCGGTGGGAGCGGTTGGAACTCCGGAACAGAAAAAACTCTTCTTAAAGAGATTCCAGGGCAAAGAGCCAGTATTTGATGCCATGGCAATGACTGAACCAGAAGCAGGCTCAGATATTTCCGCCATCAGAACAACAGCTGTGTTGGATGAAAAAACCAATGAATGGGTCCTGAATGGGGAAAAAATCTTTGTCACCGCTGGACAGAAAGCCTTGATCGACTCTAAAGGATTTATCGTGGTCTGGGCCAGTCTTGATTTGGAAGCAGGTCGGGCAGGAATCCGCTCCTTCGTTATCGAAGCCGATACTCCGGGATGCAAAGTTACCAAAATAGAAGAAAAGTTAGGAATCCGGGCCAGCGATACTGTATCCATTGTCCTGCAAGACTGCCGCCTTCCATTTGAGAATCTACTCGGATCACCAACTATTGAAAAAAGCACTAAGGGTTATAAAAGCGCCATGGAAACATTTGATGCGACGAGGCCGATTGTTGCTGCCTCGGCCCTGGGTGTAGCCCGGGCTGCCCTTGAATTCGTTCATGAAAAACTCAACGAAGAAGATCTAACCATCCGGTACGGCCTCCCCCGCCAGAAAATGACCAACCTGGAACGAGAAATCATTGACATGGAGACTCAACTGAGGGCTGCCTGGCTTCTTACTGTAAAAGCTCTCTGGATGGCAGATAACAAAAAGTCCAATGCCCTGATCGCATCAATGAGTAAGGTAAAATCCGGAAAAGTAGCGACAATCATAACCCAGAAAGCAGTCGAGATTATGGGACCACTGGGATACAGCAGGGATTACCTACTCGAGAAATGGTTCCGGGATGCAAAGATTAACGATATCTTTGAAGGTACAGGACAAATCAACTTGCTTGTTGTGGCCCGGAATATTCTTGGATATCGGGGCAGTCAACTTCGTTAATTAATTGGATTCCCTTATCGGACAGCAATAGAATTCTGTCTGATTTTATGAAGTGCGGAATGAGGAGAAATGTTATGAACTATTTGATTTATCATGCTGTGGTAATTGGCTCTGGCACGATGGGAGCCGCCATCGCTGCTCACCTTGCCAATGCAGGAATCCGGGTGCATTTACTGGATATTGTTCCCAGCGATGTAACGGAAGAAGAAAACACTGGGGGATTAACATTAAAAGACCGATCCGTCCGAAACCGCATCGTGAACCAGGGGTTTCAATCCGCCCTAAAATCCCGTCCGGCCAGTTTCTACTCAGAGAAATCAGCTAACTCTATCAAGCTTGGAAATCTCGAGGATGATTTCCAGGTCGTAAAAGAGGCTGATTGGATCATCGAAGTTATCATCGAGAATCTGAAAATCAAACAGGATTTGATGGAAAGGATAGATGAAATCCGGGCCCCACATACCATTGTCAGTTCAAATACATCTGGCATACAAATCACTTCAATCGCAGAAGAACGATCTGAAGAATTTAAAGAACATTTCCTGGGAACTCATTTCTTTAATCCACCCAGATATCTAAAACTCGTAGAAGTCATACCGACTCCTGACACATTACCTGCAGTCATTGACAGCATCAGTCATTTTGCGGAATACAGATTAGGCAAAGGTGTAGTAATTTGCAAGGATACACCAAATTTCATTGCCAACCGATTGGGATTTGGAAGCGGTTCTTTCTCGCTTGATTACATCCTAAAGAATGAATATGCCGTCAAAGAAGTTGACAGCATCACTGGCCCATTAATTGGACGTCCAAAGTCAGCCACTTTCCGGCTGCTGGACCTGGTTGGAATTGATGTTTGGGATCATGTAGGAGCTAATCTGACTCAAGCTTTGCCTGAAGATGAGCAAGCATTTCCCTATTTATCATCGGAGCCCGCTAATCAGCTCATCCAAGATATGGTTGAAAAAGGTCGCTTGGGGAACAAAACCAAACAAGGCTT
>JAZFRV010000327.1:0-5378 GCA_036445875.1 Anaerolineales bacterium | reverse complement strand
GGAAAACTTCCTGTTGAAAATAGAGGTGGAGCAACTCATCAAATACAGTTTCGCGAATAACATCACTGTCATAATTGGGTTTTTGATAGATCGGCGTAATTTTATCATCCGCGGCGACCCTGCCGATGATACCTTGAATTCTCCTGGCTTGTTTGGTTTGGAATCCGGGAGAAAAACCGGTACCAAGTAAACCCAAGAGAGTAATCTTTAGAAATCCTTTCCTAGAAATGATATTCAAACGAATGCCTCCCTAGAAAATTCTATCGAACAAAACAAATTAAGACAAGTTCAGAATTTGCAGAAAGTGAATCTCTGCAATTACCTCTTTGTAGATTGAAATCGGTATAATAATAGAATAACCATGAGGAATAATGGATTTCCAACCAACTTATCTTCGGTTATTAAGAACTGGGGATTTGAAAAAGAGGGCTGAATTACTTCAGAACCAGTTATATGCCTGTAATCTCTGTCCCAGAAATTGTGGAACAAATCGGATCGAAGGTGCGGTCGGAGACTGTGGGGTTGGAAAATATGCCGGGGTAAGCAGTTATGGACCTCATTTTGGGGAAGAGGATCCCCTGAGAGGCTGGCAGGGATCAGGGACAATCTTTTTTAGCGGCTGCAACCTTAATTGTCTCTACTGTCAAAATTCTGATATCAGTCAGAATGTAAGCGGGAAAGAAGTTTCTGAAGAGGTTTTAGCGGAGATTATGCTGGAGTTACAGAGCAGAGGATCGCATAATATAAATCTGGTTTCACCAACCCATGTAAGCTCACAAATAGTTCTGGCTTTGTATATCGCAGCCCAACGTGGTTTAGATATTCCGATTGTTTATAACTCGGGCGGTTATGATTCCGTTCAAACGCTGAAAATCCTGGATGGGATTATTGATATCTACATGCCAGACATGAAGTACAGCCAGCCAGAAGTCGGCGAGGAATTATCAGGGGTTCCTGATTATCCTTATCATAATCAGATTGCGGTTAAGGAAATGTTCCGCCAGGTAGGAGATTTGCAACTATCTTCCCGGGGTATTGCAGAGCGAGGACTGCTTGTTCGCCATCTAATATTACCGGGTAACCTGGCCGGATCTGAGGTTATTTTAAATTTCCTGGCTGGAGAAATCTCAACTGAGACATATTTAAATATCATGGACCAATACCGACCATCATACCAGTCGGGTAGGCATGCTGGAATGTCTCGCCGTATTACTGTGGATGAGTATCAAACAGCTGTAGATACTGCCCTGAGATTAGGCATAACGAGGCTGGACAAACGATAAATTATTCAACATCTTCAGGAGACGACTTTGTGAATGACAGGGTGGTAAATAACAGTCAATATCAACCCTGATGTTATAGTACAATCATTTATAAATACAGTAAGAATTATCAAATTTTGTCAGAAAATGCTTGTTTAACAACTCCCAATTCGGAGGATCACAATGTCAGGACATTCAAAATGGTCAACCATTAAACATAAAAAAGCCCAGACGGATGCAAGGCGCGGCGCAATTTATACCAAGCTTGCCAGAGAAATCCAGATTGCCGCCCGGGAAGGTGGTGGTGACCCGAATGTCAATTTTGGTTTAAGATTAGCGATTGATCGAGCGAAAGATGCTAATATGCCGAGTTCGAATATTGATCGGGCTCTAAAACGTGGAACAGGTGAAGATAAGGATGCAGCAAGCATGGAAAAAATACACTATGAGGGTTATGCTCCTCATGGTGTTGCAGTGATCATGAACTGTATCACTGACAACCGGAATCGCACTGTGGCAGATATCAGGCATTTGCTTGCAAAGCACGGCGGTACTATGGGGCAAGAGGGTTCAGTCTCCTGGCAATTCACCCGGAAATCCCATTTTAACATCCCCTGCGGGGACCACAAATTTGATGAATTATTCGAGATCGCGATCGAGACCGGAGCTGATGATGTTATTGAAGAGGAGGAGTATTTTGAGATTATCGGTCCAGTCGAGATCTTTAAGAATCTACATGATCAACTTAAAGAAGTTGAAATTGTTCCTGACTCTGCTGGTTTAAGTATGGATCCAAACCAGGAAGTAGAACTGTCACTAGAAGATACCCTTCAGGTTATGAAGGTTATTGATATGTTGGAAGAATTGGATGATATCCAGGAAGTTTATTCAAACCTGAAGATAACTGATGAAGCGCTGGAAGGACTTGGGTAGTTGATGGCTAATGCACGGGTTGTGGTCGGGATTGATCCCGGAACTGCCATCACTGGATATGGCATTATCCGAGAACAAGAGAATGGAGATTTGGAATGGGTTACACATGGAGTAGTGAAAACTCCCAGTGATTGGGATGAGCCCCAACGGTTGCTTGAGATTTACCTAAAGCTGAAGGATATATTTGCCTCTTATAATCCTGATTGCTGTGCTGTGGAAAAACTATTCTTTCAGAAAAACGTAAAAACAGCGATTCAAGTGGGACAAGGTCGCGGGGCGGCATTAGTCGCGGCTGCAGAAGCTGAACTATCGGTCGGGGAGTATACACCATCAGAGATAAAGCAGTCAGTAGTGGGATACGGGAACGCTGATAAACAACAAGTACAAAAGATGGTAAAAATACTCCTGAATTTAAAGGAAATCCCAAAACCTGATGACGCAGCTGATGCCTTAGCAGTCGCAATTTGTCACTTACATTCAACCAGAAATCAATATGATTAATCAAGATTTGTTTCTTCGATTTGGTGCTGCCTTACTGATTGGTTTAGTTTTTATTTTTAGTTTCTGAGAGATATTATGATAGCTAGTATTCAAGGAAAAATACTATTTTCTGGAGACGATAACCTGGTAGTTGAAGTCGGCGGAATCGGCTACCTTGTTTATGTTCCCGATATTTTGACAACAACTTTACGGCGAGGTGAAAAAGTCTCCTTATTCACTCATCTTGTTGTACGGGAAGATTCGCTCACTCTCTTCGGATTTCAGGACCAAGAAGAGGTTTTCCTATTTAAAGAGTTGATTAAGGTTAATGGAGTAGGTCCTCGATTGGCTCTGGAAACCTTATCTACCCATTCACCAGATGTGATTAAACGGGCTGTTGTATATAAGCAGGAGGAGATATTTTCACAAGTTTCGGGTATTGGAAAAAAGACTTCTCAAAAAATTCTACTATCTTTGGAAGATCGAATACCTATTGATGATGGGTTCGTGATCTCATCTGAAACAGCAGGAATCAATGCAGAAGTTCAGGAAGCTTTAATAAGCCTGGGGTACAGCGTTTTAGAAGCCCAGGCAGCTCTCCAGGTTATACCTGATGATGTGCCGCTAGAACTTGAAACCAGGTTAACAATTGCTTTGCGGTATTTCAGTTAGCGGTAAATCTGCTAGACAATCTGACCACTATCAGTTATCATTCCTTGGGTTAGATTAGGGAAGTTTCCTAACAAAAATATCATAATAATTGGAAGAATTTTTCTGATTTGAGCCCAGGGTTTTACTCTAATAATTGGATCATCCGGGGAGTGGGAACGACAACCCTGATCCTTAAATTGTTGCTCTTAGTGTAATTCTTTTCGCCATTTACAATGCGGAGGTATCGTGACTGTATCCATAAATCAAATTACAGCTGATTTTAAGAAATTCATTGATGATTTTGAACCAACTGCAGGTATTCAAAGTGTCGGCAATGTAATTGAAGCGGGTGATGGCATTGCCCGGGTTAACGGTTTATCAGATGTTCAGGCGCAAGAACTAGTTCAATTTGATAATGGGGTTCTAGGAACTGCGTTTAACCTTGAAAAAGATCAAGTAGGTGTCATCATCATGGGGGAATATGACGCTATCATTGAAGGAATGGAAGTCCGGTCAACCAATAGAATTACATCCGTTCCCGTTGGTGATGGATTAATTGGACGGGTCGTGAATGCGATTGGCCAGCCAATTGACGGCAAGGGCCCCATCCAGCATTCAGGCTACCGTCCTATCGAACGAATTGCTCCCGGTGTTATTGAAAGAAAAGATGTTGATCAACCGGTCCAGACCGGAATCAAGGCGATTGACTCGATGATTCCTATTGGAGGTGGTCAGCGCGAGTTGATTATTGGTGATCGCCAAACAGGAAAAACCGCGATTGCCCTGGATGCCATCATTAACCAAAAAGGAAAAGATGTCATCTGTATTTATGTAGCGATTGGCCAGAAAAAATCCGGTATTGCCAGGACCGTTAAAACCCTTGAAGAATTTGGCGCCATGGATCACACAATTATTGTTTCTGCCTCAGCTGAACAACCCAGTGCCTTGCAGTACATTGCACCTTACGCAGGGTGTGCGATGGGCGAAGAGTTTATGGAAACCGGTCGGAATGCACTGATTGTGTACGATGATTTATCAAAACATGCTTGGTCCTACCGTGAATTATCCTTGCTGCTCCGACGTCCTCCCGGACGAGAAGCATATCCGGGCGATTTGTTTTATCTGCACTCCAGACTGCTGGAAAGGGCTGCTCGGTTGGCGGATCACTTTGTAATTGTACCGGGAGATTTTAAAGAAGATCTGGCCACAATTGATGATTCTGTGAATAAGAAAATTTATTCTGGTCCCTTGGCAAAAGATGATGCTGAAAAAGATCAGGAAGCTGGAGCTTCTACAAAAGTCATAAAAGTTAAGGGAACTGGTGGTTCATTAACGGCACTTCCGATCATTGAAACTTTGCTTGGTGACGTGTCTGCCTATGTTCCTACCAATGTGATCTCGATTACAGATGGTCAGATTTACCTCGAAAACGATTTATTTTATTCTGGTATTCGACCAGCTATTAACGCTGGTATTTCTGTTTCCCGAGTGGGTGGTGATGCCCAATTGAAGGCAATGAAACAAGTTGCAGGCCAGCTCCGACTGGAAATGGCTGCCTTCAGAGAGTTAGCAGCGTTTGCCCAATTTGGTTCTGACCTGGATAAAGCAACTCAGGCGCGATTGGATCGGGGACGTCGGCTGCGAGAAGTATTAAAACAACCTCAATTTTCTCCGGTGCCTATCGCCAACCAAATTATCGTGATTTATGCCACCACTCATGGTTTTGCGGATAAGGTTGGAATAACCAGGATGGCTGAATGGGAAAATGAATTGATCCGATATATGGAATCAAGTTATCCGGATCTGATCAGTCTTATCCTTAAAGAAAAACAAATGACCCAAGAAATTGAAGATAAGCTTAATGCTGCTCTTGAGTCATTTTCATTTTCATAAACCACTGGATATCCAGGGGATTCATGCCCGCAGGAATTTAGTAAATGGCAAATGCTAGAGAAGTAAAACAACGAATAAAAAGTGTCAAGAATATTTCTCAGGTTACCCGTGCTCTTCAAGCTGTTAGTGCGAGTAAAGTGCGGAAAGCCATAGACCAAT
>JAZFRV010000326.1:0-2855 GCA_036445875.1 Anaerolineales bacterium | reverse complement strand
AAACCAAGGAAGATAGTAGTGACATTGGCAATCTCATTCTGGGCAGATTTACTCAATCGTTCCACCACGCCAGATTCCCGCATCAGATTTCCAAACATCAGTGTGGCAATCAAGGGGGACGCCTTAGGAGATAACAGCGAAATTAATATTGTCACCACGATCGGAAATAGGATCTTTACCGTCTTTGAGATTGGTTTCTCGGTATAAGGCATGCGTACCTTACGTTCTTTCTCAGTAGTAAGTAAACGCATTATCGGGGGTTGGATGATAGGGACCAGGGACATGTAACTGTATGCTGTTACAGCAATAGGGCCCAGCAGGTGAGGCGCCAGCCGGCTGGAGACATAAATTGCCGTTGGCCCATCAATTGCTCCAATAATCCCGATCGAAGCCGCCTCATTCAAGTCAAAACCAATCTTGAGCGCCAACAGCAGCGTACCGAATATTCCCACTTGCCCGGCAGCACCCAGAATAGCCATCTTAGGATTTTCCAATAGAGGCCCAAAATCAGTCATGGCGCCAATTCCAATAAAAATCAGCAGTGGGAAAAGCTCAGTTGTGATCCCTGCCTGGTAGAGAATTCCCAGAAAGCCTCCTTGCCCTCCGTCAGTCATTCCAGTCAAGGGCAAATTGGCCAGGATGGCGCCAAATCCAATTGGCAGCAGCAGCATCGGTTCAAAATCCTTATTGACTGCCAGGTAAATTAACAAACCACCTACCAAAACCATGATCAGGTTCTTGAGTGAAAATGCCTGGAAAGCTCCCAGGAGAAAAGAAATATCAGAGATATCCATAATTATCCGCTGAACTTAAATAAAACTACTCCATACTCAACAGATTGGCCTTCTTGAACACTAATCTCAGAAATGATTCCGGCTTGCGGAGAATGGATTGTATTTTTCATTTTCATGGCATCCAATATACAAAGCGGATCCCCCGGGGAGACTTTTTGCCCGGCTTTTACCAGGATTTGAACAATATCTCCGGGCATTGGCGAAGTAACTTCACAAACCGTATCCGCAGGAATCGAATCGGAAGAAACACCGGGGCGGATAGATACATCAGAGGTATTAGATGAATCCCCGGCTGAACCTTCCATCTCAGAGTCCAGGTCAATTTCAAAACTGATTCCCTCCACAATTACTGTCAGTGGACGCTGATTCAAATCCCCTACCTCCACCAGGTATTTATGTCCATCCACAGTTACCCAGACTTCCTGAATGGAATCTCTCATACTCACTCCTTAGTATGAATTCTGTCCAGCATTTTGAACCACCAATTTCCGGGTGGGCTTTCCAGAACTTCTCCCAATCCCCTGGTCGGATCTTTTCTCTTTTGAAGAGTAATTGCCCCGGCTGCAGCCGCAACCGCAACAGTTTTTAATCGCTCCCGGTCTGATTGATCCTCACTCCGATCAAGAAATTCTGAAGAATCAGAGTTCAGGGCAGCTCCCGCGACAGGGAACATTCGCTTTAACAACAAGATGACCAGGATTAAAATTCCCAGGGCTGAAAAGGTGATTACCATGCCAATTCCACTGAGTACTAGCCCCTGTCCGATTTCGTTCAAGCTTGCCCTCCCCGATTCTTATAGCGGCATATTTCCGTGTTTTTTTGGCCGTGTTGTTCCTTGTTTATTCTTTAACAGCTCTAAGGATGCAATTAATCGCGACCTGGTTTCAGACGGGATAATTATCTCATCCACATGTCCACTGGCAGCTGCCTGGTAAGGTTTGGAAAACTTCTCTCGATATTCCTTAATAAACTCATCCCGGGACTTATCTTGATCTTTCGATCCTTTTAGTTGTTTGGAATAGAGGATATCCACTGCTCCATCCGCTCCCATCACTGCTATTTCTGCAGTTGGCCAGGCAAATACCAGGTCAGTCCGGATATATTTGCTGCTCATGACAATATATGCGCCCCCATATGCTTTACGGACGATCACTGCTATCTTAGGAACAGTGGCTTCTGAATATGCATAGACAATTTTTGCACCGTGACGGATGATGCCGCCGTGCTCCTGCTGGACTCCCGGCAGGAAACCAGGAGTATCCACAAAAGTGATCAGAGGGAAGTTGTAGGCATCACAAAAACGAATAAAACGGGCAATCTTGTCAGAAGAGTTGATATCCAGTACGCCTGCCAGGGCATTGGGTTGATTGGCAATAACACCCACCGCCTGCCCGTGAAGTCTGGCGAATCCCACTAGCGCATTAGGCGCAAAATCCAGGTGGACCGGGAAAAAGCTCCCCTGGTCAAATATTATCTCCACCACTCGCCTGATATCATAGGCTTCTTCCGGATCCACCGGTACCATAGAATCCAGGATCTGATCCTTTCGATAGGGATCATCCTCCGGTTTTACAGCAGGCGGGGGTTCAGCATTATTGCTGGGTAAATAACTGAGCAAAGTGCGGGTGATCTCTAATGCCTCCGTCTCGGAATCCGCAGCAAAGTGCGCCACTCCACTTTTTGTGCTGTGAACAGCGGCACCACCCAGCGACTCCAGATCCACATCCTCATGGGTTACAGATTTAATCACTTTGGGACCGGTGATGAACATATGACTGGTTGCGCGGGTCATGATCACAAAATCAGTTAACCCCGGGGAGTAAACAGAACCCCCTGCGCAGGGGCCGAGCATCACGCTGATCTGGGGAATCACACCGCTGGCCTGGGTATTTCGCCAGAATAATTCCGAATATCCCGCCAGGCTGTAAACCCCTTCTTGAATGCGGGCGCCAACAGAATCCATCAATCCAACAACTGGCACACCGGAATCCAGGGCGAGATCAAATATTTTAGCTACTTTCTGTCCCTGGACTTCTGAAAAGGAACCTCCCATAACGGTAG
>JAZFRV010000325.1:0-2160 GCA_036445875.1 Anaerolineales bacterium | reverse complement strand
CCATAGACCATCCTGATGGATCACACCATAATTAAATGGATATCAATTTATGAAAGGAGGCTCTCTCTTGGATGGAGCCTCCTTTCATATCATACCGGTGGATTAAGTTTACAGGATGACGATTTGTCGAGCAATTTACTTTTTATGCAAATCGGACCTTAACCCAGTCCTACTGTCACAAAGGGGAATTCTAAGCTTATTATTGAATTTCTCCTGTAATTATTGCGATTTTGTATAAATTCTGCAATATTGATGCCTGGAGAGTTGAAAATCGGGGATTTTTCCCTTTCCAAAAGGTGATAACTCTATAACAGAATTGTAAACGGCGGTTTTACAATCTATAATACACTTATAGATTAAGGGCATGACTCTTGTAATTACTGAAGGAGAATATCATCGCTAAACAAAAAACTCAAATGCCAGCTGCTCGTCCCTCATTGGGCCAGGTATTACTGGATTCAAAGCTCATATCTAAGAAACAACTGGATCAGGTATTGGCAATCCAGCAGGAGGGGGATGCCCGACGCCTGGGGAATATCCTGATAGATCAAGAGTGGATCACTGCTGAAAGCCTTGCTCTTGCACTAAGTATTCATTTAAATTTGCCCTTTGTTGATCTGAGCAGACAATCCGTATCTCCTGAACTCACCAGGATCATACCTGAAAATATTGCCCGTCGATACCAGCTTATCCCGGTTGAGATCAGCAACGGTTCCTTGACTGTGGTAATGGAAGATCCAACAGATCTCAGAGTGATAAGTGAAGTTTCAGCCCTCACAGGAATGAGTATCACTCCTTCTGTCGGCGTTGGCTTGGATATCCAATCTGCGATTGATATTCACTACAAAGCCAATAGGGAAATTGAGCGAGAAGTCGCAGAGTTTTCTGAAAGCCTGGATATTGCCGATGCAGATCTTGACACAAGTGCTATCCTGGAAGATCCAGTTGTCCGGGCAGTGGACATGATCCTGGAACAAGCTGTTCGAGATCGGGCATCAGACATTCACGTTGTACCTGACCATGATTCTGTCCGTATTCGATATCGGGTTGATGGATTATTAACTGATGCTTTGTCTCTTCCTACTGGAAGTCACTATCAGATTCTATCCCGGCTTAAAATCCTTGCTGGAATGAATATCGCTGAACGAAGACGCCCGCAAGATGGGCAGTTTTCCCATGTCACCAGCGGAGAAGAAGTTTTTTTCCGGGTGGCAACCAGTGATACCACCTGGGGGGAAATGGCTACTATCCGTATTCTGGGCCGAACTGATTCCATCCTCAATCTCGATGGTCTTGGAATGCAGCCAAAGATCATCGAAGAATTTAGACAAGTTGTGCAATCTCCTTTCGGTATGGTTTTGGTTGCTGGTCCTACTGGTTCAGGAAAAACCACAACCTTATATGCAGCTCTAAACCAACTTGACCGGGAACACTTCAACATCATGACCATTGAAGATCCTGTGGAATACAATTTTCAAGGTATCAACCAAATCCAAGTGAACCGCGCGGCAGAGATTACTTTTGCATCCGGATTACGGGGGGTGATGCGCTTGGATCCAGATAAAATAATGGTTGGCGAAATAAGAGATGTCGAAACAGCAAGTGCTGGAGTTCAGGCAGCTTTGACAGGGCACCTGGTACTATCTTCGATCCATGCCAACGACGCTGCGAGTACTTTGTTCCGCCTGATTCACCTGGGTATTGATCACTATCTGATCAATTCTTCTGTGCTGGCTATGGTTTCACAAAGATTGATTCGGCTTAGTTGTCCTCATTGCAGTAAAGCAACAAAACCGACTGAACAAATCAGTAAAATTTTCGAAAAGGGAATGGGTGAACCTCTCAAAGAATTCCAAGAGGGAGAAGGCTGCACCTATTGCCATAAGACAGGATACCTCGGCCGAACCGGAGTCTTCGAATTATTAATTGTCAACAATGAAATCCGTCAATTGTTCTCTGCTGGTGCAAGTTCGAGTGAAATTAAATCTGTAGCAATAGAAGCAGGCATGGTTTCCATGCTTAAAGATGGCCTGATGAAAGTTAAAGAGGGGCTCACGACACCGACAGAAGTTTTACGGAATGTGTATTCACTGGAATAACCGCCAAACTCCGGAAATCGAGTTTTATCAAAAGTTTTAAGGAGCAGCTATGCCTTACCGC
>JAZFRV010000324.1:0-9667 GCA_036445875.1 Anaerolineales bacterium | reverse complement strand
ATTTAATGAGCAAACCTGCGTTTTCAATATCTTTTGCCCATTCTTCACTCTTATCATCTGGAGCCTGTTTTTGGGCTTTCCGGAAAAGAGGATTAATACGCAGTGTACCTCGGTAAGGACTGATAATTTCAACGATAATTCTCCGATTCGGGGAGTTTTCGACCTCTTTCAGGATAATATCTGGCTGATGATATGCCTGGGTTTGTATTTCGCTGGGCTGGCGGAAATCGCCCCAGGACGCCCGTCCTGGATACGGATTGAGATTTGCACGGATAAATTCCGCGATTTCCTGGGCATGTTCGTAGGAAGTATTCAGTTCTTTCGCGAGTTTGTGGTAGCTGTGCTTACTAAGGTCTTTCATGCCTTTTTGAATTGCTTCTTCTGCCAGGTGCGGTACTTTAGTATCTTCCCGTAGTAATTTCAACTGGATTAACAAGGCCTCTGTTGGTGAGGAGGCGCCAACCCCTGTTGGTTCGGCATGTTTAATGATATCCGCTACCCTGGTGACCCGGGAGAGGGGAACGTGATAATACTGGCTGATTTCTTCGAGAGGAACGATCAATAATCCATCCTCATTCAGATTATTTAGAATATGGGCGGCAATCAGCCGTTCATCTTCTTTGATTTCGGGAGCTATTTGGCGCAGAACATAAGAGGGCAAATCCTCTACCTGGGGAGCGATGTTATCGAAAGACACCTCATTCGATGATCCTTGACTTCCATTTTTCCCGAATGAAACCGGGAAGTCTTCTGGGGAAGAGATGAAGACGATAGGTTCATCTATCTTGGTGTCATAGGGCTGGCTGCATACCGGGCAGGGACCAGGTATTGCGATAATCCTCCCACAGCTAGGGCAGCGACGATCCTCTACGACTTCCAAAGCCGGGTTATTGGCCAATTCGGTTCGAATCTTCTGCCTGATTTCTGTTGCAGGCATTTGTAGCAAAGACATAGTTTGGGCGAGGTGAGCGGTAACTTGTGGTCTCAGTTCATGATTTTGGATTTGGAACATTTGATCCTCCAATTGAAGTATAGCGTTATACCTCATTTGTTGCAAGATGTATGCCAAACTAGTAGCAATTTTTGTACCGGACCAGTGGGTGATGAGAATAGGTTGGGGGTAGGGAGAAGGTGCCGGTGGGAGTGGTAGAATAAGAAACGGTGCCTGAAAAGGAAATTGGTCTAAAAACCGTTGATAATTGCGCATAGGCATTATGATAAAAGAACTCGGTCGGCAGAAAATTTTCTACTTTATAGTAATACTGATCTTATTCTCCACAGTATTGAATGCTGGATGTTTGGGGTTGAAATGGAAAGCGAAGCAAAATCTAGAATTTGATGGTGAGAGGGCATTACAGGATCTGAAGCACCAGGTATCTCTCGGTCCACGGATCCCTGGAACTTCTGGGCATGATCAAATTCTAGAATGGATGAAAGGGATATTAACTCAAAATAAATGGGAAATTAAACTGCAAGATTATGAAATTCAAGGGAAATCTATCACCAATCTAGTTGCCAGCAGGGGACAACAGGAACATTACATCTTGTTGGGGGCTCATTATGACACCAGGATTTTTGCGGATTTTGACCCAGATCCGCTTTTAAAGGAAGAACCAGTTCCGGGAGCGAATGATGGTGGATCAGGTGTAGCTGTGTTGCTGGAATTGGCACGAATTCTTCCAGAAAAATTACCAGTTCCTGTTCAGATTGTTTTTTTTGATGCTGAAGATAATGGTGGAATTGAGGACTGGGATTGGATTCTTGGATCCCGGGCTTTTGTTGAGCACATAGATAATCCCCCTTCAGCTGTGATTATCGTAGATATGGTTGGTGATAAGGACTTGAAAATATATAAGGAATATAACTCCAATCAAGAACTGAACGATAAAATTTGGGAGCAAGCCAAGTTTTTGGGATATGAAAATGTATTCTTGCCTGAATATAAATTTTCTATCCTTGATGATCACACTCCATTTCTCGAAGCGGGTATACCTGCGGTAGATATCATTGATTTGGATTATCCTTATTGGCACACGACCCAGGATACAGTGGATAAAGTGTCTGCTGAAAGCCTTCAAGTTGTTGGTGATACCTTATTTGCCTGGATATTGTCCTTGGAGTAATCACCTTAATATTTTTTATGAAGAGAGCAATATGAAACAGAATAAACAACCGCATGGATTAAAAGTTGATCGAGCTTTGTTAATTGGCGTGGAAATAGCTAGTGATAAAAAATTCCTTTCATTGGAAAACTCACTTGCAGAGCTGCGCCGTTTAGCAGACACAGCTGGATTTGAAGTGGTCGGGGAATTGACCCAGAAGTTAAATCGTCCCAACTCAAAGACATTTATTGGGACTGGAAAGGTGAAGGAAATGAAGTCCCTGGCTGAAGAACTGCTGGCAGATGTGGTTCTGTTTGATGATGAACTTTCTCCCAGGCATCAGCGCGAGCTTGAGGAATTAATCAAGCAGGATATTCGAATAATCGATCGGACAGCGTTGATCCTCGATATTTTTGCTCAACATGCAAATACCAGGGAAGGATCACTCCAGGTTGAGCTTGCTCAGTATGAATATCGCTTGCCCAGACTGACCAAAGCCTGGACCCACTTGGTTCGTCAAGCGGGAGGTGGCGGGGGTAGAACGGGGGGAACGGCTGGGGTGGGATTGAGGGGTCCTGGAGAAACTCAACTGGAAGTCGATCGGCGGGATATTCGACGCCGGATTAGCCACTTAAAGGAAGAACTTGAAAAGGTGAGGGCTCATCGGCAACGTCACAGATCCCGGAGAAAAGATTCCAATATACCGATCGTGTCCCTGGTTGGATATACCAATGCGGGAAAATCTACCCTTTTAAATCAACTTTCTGATGCAGATGTCTACGTTGCAAACAAATTATTCGCTACTCTTGATCCAACCACACGTAGGGTGGATTTGGCCGACGGCCAACAGATTCTGATCACAGACACGGTAGGATTTATCCAAAAATTACCCACAACCCTGGTAGCAGCTTTCCGGGCAACCCTGGAGGAAATCGCAGAAGCAGATTTACTGCTGCATGTTGTAGATGTGACCCATCCTCAGGCTTTATCCCAGGCTGAAGCAGTCCATGATACTTTAGAAGATATTGAGGCTGATGGAATCCCCAGTATTCCAGTTCTTAATAAAATCGACCGTTTACGTAATCCAGATGGAGCCCAAACAGCCCTGGAAACATATCCGAACGCAGTAGCAATTTCTGCTCTTAATGGTGATGGAATTGATGATCTCTTACTGACCATAAAATCCAGATTGTATGAGTCGTATGAGCCGATCCAGGTCGAAATTCCCTACAATTTGGGAAGTTTGATCTCCCTCTTCCATGAAGAAGGGCAGGTGGATCAAGTGGAAAATCGATATGAGGGGGTTTTTATCCAGGGGCGATTACCGGTCAGATACCTGACAAAATACAAACCCTACCTGGTAGATGGATTTGTCCCAAACTAAGCTAACCTGGCAGATCAATGAGGAGAGAGTGTTCTAACTCACGGGGCCCTCGTTTTTTTGCTGGTTAGGATCGAGGACCTGCCTGCAGTACTTCTTCTGGTGTTGAGTCCTGATATTTTTCCATGTTCTTATTAAACTGCAGTACAAGCTGGGAGATACTTCTTTCGTAATTTCCTTGATTTTGCCACGTGGCAGAAGGATTTAGGATTTCATCAGGAACCCCGGGGCAGGATTGAGGTATCTCAAATCCGAACCAGGGATCTATCTCGTAATCCACCCGATCCAGTTCATGATTTAGAACCGCAGATAACAAAGCACGGGTATGGTGGATGCTGATCCTTTTCCCGATGCCAGTAGGACCTCCAACCAAACCAGTATTAATCAACCAGGTTTTAACATTGTATTTCACGAGACTTCTTTTTAGTAAATCTGCGTAATAAGCAGGGTGAAAAACCATAAATGGTGCACCGAAACAGGCACTAAATGTGAGTTCAGGTGCTTCACCAACGCCCGCTTCTGTCCCTCCAACTTTGGATGTATAACCGGATATAAAATGATACAGCGCTTGATTATGGGATAACCTGGAAATCGGGGGTATAACTCCATTGGCGTCAAAAGTTAAGAAAACAATATTTTCAGGATGGCTTGCCCGCTTTGATGGTAATGAATACGGTATGTACTTAAGAGGGTAGGAAGCCCGGGTGTTTTTAGTAATTGAATCATCAAATAGATCTGGATTGCCGGTTTCGGGGTCAATGATCACATTTTCGAGGATTGTGCCGTATGTCTGTGTCGTGGCATAAATATCTGGTTCAGCTTCTTGAGAAAGGTCAATGACTTTAGCATACGAGCCATCTTCAAAGTTGAATATTCCTTCATCATCCCAACCGTGTTCATCGTCTCCTATCAGTTTTCTCTCAGGATCAGCAGAGAGGGTAGTTTTACCAGTCCCAGATAATCCAAAAAACAAGGCAGAATCACCAGAATGACCAACATTTGCAGAGCAATGCATAGTAAAGACTTCTTTTTTTGGCAGGTAATAATTGAGCGCAGTGAAAATGGATTTTTTAATTTCGCCGCTGTACCCTGTATTTCCTATCAGAACCAGCCGTCTTTTAAAATTCAACAAGATAAAAGTAGGACTATTTATATGGTCTACTAGCGGATCTCCAGCGAACTCCGGAACGGAGATAACTGTAAACTCAGGTTTATGGGATTTCCATTCCTCCTGTTGGTTGGGAGTGATGAACATGTTTTTTACGAATAATCCCAGCCAGGCCCAGCTTGTGATCACTCTAATTGGAATTTGGTGTTGAGGGCTGGCGCCTGCAATTCCATCCTGGATGAAAATATCTTTCCCGACCAGGTACTGCCGCACCTTATTAAATATGCGGTTAAAATCCTCTTCCTTAATAGGAGTATTGTATTCTCCCCAGGAGATATCCCGGGCTGATCCGTTTTCTTTTACTATAAACTTATCATTTGCTGAGCGGGCAGTTCGTTCACCAGAACGGACAACCAGGGCGCCCTGCGGGGTTTGAACTCCTTCTTTCCTGGAGATTGATTCTTGATAGTATCCATCGGTAGATAAATTCCAATAGGCTTTTCTATAACCAATAAGGTCGAGATATTCAAGTCCAAAATCGCTTTTGCGATCTTCGGCCTGCTCTTCCAGGGGGGTTTTATTAATACCGGTCATCAAAGTTTAATTCTCTCCCAATCACACAGGCAAGTTTCCCCACCAATGATTATTTCCTGGGGTGCATCAGAATCAATGGCCCAACGGATTCTGGCAGCACTCTGGATGATTTGCTCAGGCGAACAAGTATAACTCAACCGTAGATAACCTTCTTGCCCAAATGCAATCCCGGGTACGGTGGCAATAAAAGCTTTATCAAGGAGCAGGGATGCCAATTGTTGAGAGTCGGAATTAATTTTTCGGAAATCAGGAAAACAATAAAAAGTACCTCCGGGCTCTGCTAACTTTATACCTTTAATTTTCAATAATTCTCCGGTTAACAAATCCTTGTTAGTCTGGATAAATATCTTAAGTTCTTGGACGGTTTGTTCACCATCCTTCATTGCCCCCAAGGCCGCTTCCTGGAGCAAAACAGATACACCCGATGTAGAATGACTCTGAATTTTCTCCATGGCTTTTATGATAGATTCCGCCGCAATAGTCCATCCAATCCGGAAGCCGGTCATTCCGTAAGTTTTTGAAATGCCATTAACGATAATCAAATGAGATTTGTTAAAGGGTTTTGAGGTAAATACATATCCGGGAACCCACTGTGCTGGATCAAAGATCAATTGGTGGTAAATATCATCCATAATCAGGTAAATCTGATTGGATTCACAATAATCCACCAATGCGGCGATCAGTTCAGGAGGGTAGACAGCACCAGTCGGATTATTGGGCGTGTTGAGAATGATTGCTTTGGTATTTGCCGTAATTGCAGCAATGATATTTTCCATCTCAGGAATAAATATTTCATTCGTTTGAACATAAACCGGCTTTCCATGAGCCAGCTTAACCATCTCTGGATAACTGACCCAGTAAGGGGTGAAAAGGATCACTTCCTCCCCGGGATTTAGCAAGACATAGAGCAAATTAAATAGAGCCTGTTTGGCGCCGACATTCACTGTTATATTGTTGAGATCTGGGGTCCGACCGTAGTGCTTTTTTGTGTATTCCTGAATAGCATCCTTAAGGGGTTTTGTTCCTCCAGTGGGTCCGTATTTTATCTTTCGAGTTTCTAATTTTTCCATGATACGATTCAGGGCACCATCAGGAAAGTTATTTAGTGGTTCGCCAATTCCCAGATTAATAACATCAGCACCATTTTCGCGCAGCTGGCGGGCTTTCTCATTTAATGAAAGAGTAGGGGAGTTCTGGATAGATGATATATTTTTACTGAGATTCTGCATGATTTTCATAAACCTTTTCTGAAATCTTGGGAAAATTTTATTGTAATGGTGTCTATTTTGTGCGAGTTACTTTTGATAATCCGCGAGGAGCATCAGGATTAAACCCTTTTATTCGAGTTAGATGATAACTGAAAAGTTGAGCTGGAAGGATTCCGATCAGAGGGGTCAGCCATTCTGGAATTCCTATCGGGATGGGTATCGGACAATCTGCCAGCTCGAGTAAGGTTTGATTATCGGAAATCAGAAATAAATCAGCCTGGCGATTATGTTTTAGCTCAGATAATAGCTTTGCCATATCATCAAATACTTTGCCCTGAGGAGCGATCGCAAAAACCGGAAACCCATTTGATACCAAGGCGATAGGACCATGCAGGAAATCAGCTGATGAATAGGGTTGGGCAACAACGTACGTCTGTTCTTTTAATTTCAGAGACCATTCAAAGGCGGTCGCATAGTTATATCCTCGGCCCAGGACGACACATTGATTCATATACCGGTACCGCGAAGCAAAGGTAGTAATATCCGGTTCTGCTTCTAGGGCTTTGGCCATGAATCCCGGTACTTGTTGGATTTCTTTCCATTGAGACTCGTTTTTATTCCAGGCTGCCGAAAGCATTGTTATCGCTCCCAACTGGGCGGAATATGATTTTGTAGCAGCGACAGATAGTTCCGCACCTGCCTGAATATCAATTAGGAAATCGGACTGGATTGCTAGGGGTGAGTCTTTCTGATTGGTGATGGCCAGCGTTTTACATCCCTGACGATTGGCTTCTTCAAAAACCGCCAATAAATCCGGGGATTCACCTGATTGACTGATACCAATTACCAACATACCAGATAAGTCGGGAGGCTTATGGTAGATACTAAATAATGATGGAGTTGCTAAAGTGACAGGAGCCCGGTTGTAAGATCCCCAAACGTATTTTGCATACCGGGCTGCATTGTCAGATGTCCCCCGGGCTGCGATGAAGATATTTTTGGGAGGACCGATGGAGTTGACAATCCCCTCAATATTTTCTTTTTGGGTTTTAATTAATCCTGCCAGGACATCAGGTTGCTCCAGGATTTCATCGTGAAGTGGCATGGTTTAGCTTTCCCGGGTAATTTTTGCACCTAAAGAACGGAGTTTTTCATCAATTCGTTCATAACCCCGGTCGATCTGACCGACGTTTCGAATTACGGATTCACCGTTTGCAGCAAGCGCTGCCAAAACTAAAGCTAATCCTGCCCTGATATCAGGGCTATCGACATTACCTGAATATAACTCTGAGGGTCCATTTACGATGCAGCGATGGGGATCGCAGAGTACAATTTGTGCGCCCATGCTGGTTAATTTGTCGGTAAAGAACATTCTGCCTTCATACATCCAATCATGAAATAATACGTTTCCCTTTGACTGAGTGGCAACGACGATGGCCACGCTCATCAGATCTGATGGAAATGCCGGCCAGGGCATTACGCTAATTTCTGGGATTGCGCCCCGGAAATCGGGTTTGACTTCCTGGGATTGGTTGGCAGGTACAAAGAGGTCATTTCCGTTTACTTCCCAATAAACTCCAAGTCGTTGAAAAATCTGGGTGATCATTGTAAGATACTCCGGACCCGCTTGGCGGATTGTGATTTCTCCCCCAGTTACAACAGCCGCTCCTACATAGCTGATGACTTCCATATAATCTGGACCAACTGTAAATTCTCCACCTCCCAATTTTTTTACACCCTCAATGTGAAGTGTATTTGAGCTGATCTGGCTGATTTTTGCTCCCAATAAATTCAAAAATATACATACTTCCTGGACATGTGGTTCTGAGGCAGCATTTCGAATGATGGTTTTACCTTCTGCGGTTACAGCTGCCATTACAGCATTTTCAGTGGCAGTTACACTCACTTCGTCAAGAAGAACGTCAGCTCCTTTCAATTTCGAGGCAGAGAATTTAAAAAGTTTCTCATCCTGGTGATAAGTGGTTTCTACGCCTAGGGCTTGCAGAGCCAGAAAGTGGGTGTCTAATCGGCGACGGCCTATTACATCTCCCCCGGGAGGAGGTAATCTTAGTTCCCCAGTTCTTGCAGTTACCGGGCCAGCTAGAAGGATTGAGGCCCGAATTTCCCTACATAGATCAGGATTGAGGTTTGTGCACTCAATTTTCTTTGCATGCATTTCCCAGGAGTGATTGCCCAGGTGCGTTACTTTTACTCCGATGCTTTTTAACAGGTCTCTCATGATCCTGACATCAATAATTTCGGGAACATTGTGGAGCACAACAGGTTGATCAGTTAGTATGCAAGCTGCCAGCAGGGGTAGGGCAGCGTTTTTATTCCCCGAGGGCGTGACCTCACCTTTTAGTGGTATTCCACCTTGAATAATAAATTTATCCATAATTAATCCTTTTTGAATCCTTCCAGAATTTCCTTAATCTGGGTTATGAACAGCAGACCTATTTGTACCATAGCTCATCAAGTACGCAATCATTTTTATGGATAAATCAGTATTCGACGAGTATGTCATCACCTCTGGGAAAATCAGGAAATTCGCAGCAGAACCCTGGTTGCAAATAATTTCCAGTACCCCACTGATGTAAATGGTTCATTCATAAAATTTAATTTAAGGACCGTCTCAGCCAAAATCTGTGATCAACATGATGAGAGGTGAATACTTTGCGAAAACCAATTTGTAATAAACTGGGTCAATAAATTATAATACGAGCATGATTACTTTGTTGATAAACTTGATTGTGGGATGGATTGGCGCAAATCTGATTAATTACCTGGCGGACGTTTTACCAATCGAACGAAAGATTACCATACCTAAATGTGTAGAATGCGACCAATCCCTTTCCTGGAAATCATATTTCCTTTTAAATTCATGCGATCATTGTGGAAAAAAAACTTCACTACGCCACAGGATTGTGTTAATCATTTTGCCAGTCCTAACTGGATTGCTGTTCTTGTTTCCATTGGAAAACCTGGATAACTACAGCGCATTAGTTTGGTTATTGTATTTTAGTTTAGTGACAGTGATTGACATTCAGCATCGTTTAATATTGCATCCGGTAAGTTTGACTGGCGCAGTTTTAGGGTTGATTTTTGGAAGCTTGAACGGAAACTTGAATCATGGGTTTCAAAAAACGATTATTGGTGGGGTTGCAGGATTTGGAATTATGTTAGTATTTTATTTCCTGGGAGAACTATTTATACGGATATTGTCAAAATCCCGGGGAGAGAACATTGAAGAAGTCGCTTTGGGTTTTGGTGATGT
>JAZFRV010000323.1:0-12567 GCA_036445875.1 Anaerolineales bacterium | reverse complement strand
CTATTAGAGGGGGTAGTACCACCAGGGTTCTATTGTACTCTTGCTCTTTTTTATTTTCTCTTGTATAAAAAAGGAAAGTGGGGTTACAGAGAGGAGGATGATATGGAGCGGGGACAACCATTCTATCGAATCAAAGATTTGGAACAAAACGAAAGACCGCGGGAAAGATTAGCCTCGATGGGCGCCCAGGTATTGAGCACTGCCGAATTATTGGCAGTTCTGCTGCGAGTAGGTGTTGTGGGAGAAAATGCTATCCAGGTTGGACAGAGGCTGCTGCAGGATTTTAATGGCTTACCAGGTTTGCAGAAAGCATCATATTCAGAAATTTGCGCCCAACACGGGATCGGTGAAGCAAAGGCGGCTCAAATCAAAGCAGCCATTGACTTGGGAAGGCGTTTATCAGCTCAAACAAACCAAGACCGACCAATTATTCACAGCCCGGAAGATGCCGCCGACCTGGTCCAGTATGAAATGAGTTCATTGGAGCAAGAGCAGCTGCGGGTAATCCTGCTTAATACCAGGAATCATGTGCTGGCAATCAAAACCATCTACCAGGGATCCCTAAACTCTTCCCAGGTCAGGATCGGAGAATTATTCAGACCAGCTATCCGGGAGAATGCAGCGGCTGTGATTGTCATTCATAATCATCCCAGCGGTGATCCCTCTCCCAGCCCGGATGATGTGGGAATCACAAAAGCTGTCATTAAAGCAGGAAAACTTCTGGATATCCAGGTATTAGATCATCTCATTATCGGCCAGGGGAGATTTATATCTTTAAATAGAAGAGGATTGGGATTTTCAGAAACTTAAAGTGTTGCTCGAACTGAAAACCCTTGAAACTCACCGGTACAGTCCTGCCAATTCTCTTTCACTTCTTTAACAAGGGAGGACCTGGATCCTCTTTGTAAAATGAGGAGCAGTTTATCGAGTTCCTCTTTATCACCCTCGGCGACCACTTCCACATACCCTTCCCGGCAGTTTCTAACCCAGCCAGTAACCGCCAGATCTCCGGCGGCGCTCATCACAAAGTATCGAAATCCGACTCCTTGCACTCTTCCAATTACCCGGGCGTGTAGCCGCTGGTTCCGGGATCTATTCATTTTTATCCCATTCCTGTTCGATTCGGCTTTCCTTATATTTACTAAAGATAAATACCCCGAGAAATATTAATATGATCAGGAGGACTCCGCTGAGGATATAGATGTACATCAGGTTCCTTCCCCTGGAAAACACATCCTGCTTCCAGTCTTTCTCAAGTCCATCCAGGGTTATTCCGAGGGCAACTTCCACACCTCGTTCGCAACTGACTCCCTGATCGTAACTATAAATCATCGCCTGTACACCAGCTACACCAAAATTCCGCTGAATATAGTCCAGCAATGAATCTGATTGAGCGTAAGATAGAAGAGCCAGATCTGTATCCGCAGGAAAAGCAACACAGATATGAGCAAACGGGATTAATCCTCTATCTTTATCGGCTTTTTCGAGGATCAAATCATAATCCGGTCGAGAAAAGAATTCCATCTGGGATGCAATCCCTTCGCTAAACCAGGCGGGAATATATTGATATTCTGCCCCCATAAAGCGGTACAGTAATATATGGGTAATCTCATGAGGTATCAGCCGTTGAATCTCGAGCGACTGATTAACACCGGGAGGCAGGGCTACCACAACTGAACCCATTTCTGGATCCGCGTGACCGCCTATCCAGGTTTGACCGACGCTGGCCAAGGTAGATTGTAGCTCTTCTTCGCTGCTGTATATAAAGATTACGATGGGTTGGTTTTCTTCCGGCTGCTGGAGCAATTCCAACACCTGCTCCATTCCCCTGGTGGCAGAATCTAGAACTTTCTGAGCGAGGGTGATTTCACCCTCATACCAATAAATCCTAAAGGGATCTTCAATCAACTCCTGCCAATTATGGCGATTATCCAGATAGGTAAATGAGTAGGCTGGTGTATCAAAACTTTCCCCGGATTCCAGAACCAAGTGGTAGAAATAGGTAATATTGGCAAATGTTGGCAGCGGCCTCTGTGACAAGTCATATACAAATTGACCCTGACCCGAGGAATTGAGCGAGACCTCCCCCACAAACGAGGATATGCCTGGCGCCTGTAGAACCAACGTGATTTGGCTGATGGATACTTCACTATCAAGTTCTATCTGAAAAACCAGTTCTTCCCCGAAGCTATACTCTGCACTTTCACTAAGTATATCTACTCCAGTCTGGGCTTGGACAGTGAAAGGAAAGAAAATTATCAGGAACAAGAATGATATTGCAAGTGTTTTTTTCATGAGTATAATATTTGGTTTTATCTACTAGATTGCCCGGGATCACTTTATTTGTTCTAAAGAATTAAATCACTCCAGCCATTGATCATCATCCAGTTTAAAATCATCCAGCTCAAAATCTTCCTCATCGTAATCATCTTGAGTGTAATCATAATCATCCAGGATGTATTCATCATCATCTGAAAAAGGCTTATCAAATATTGAGAGATTTAAACCATCTTCCAAAAAATCGAGTCGTTCCAGGGCTTGCTGGATAAGCTCTACTTCATCCTCACTAACATCATCATCCAGCAATTGATGGATGGCAGGACCGGCGTCTTCTCCTCCGATTTGTGATAGGGTCCATATGGCAGCTTTGCGAATTTCAGGGAGATCATCCAATAGATCCATGATAACCGGAACTGCCTCTTCCAGGACCAAATCCCCGCTGGCACGGACGGCTTCCAGCCGGACCTTGGGTGAGGTATGCTGTAGCTGGGAAATGACCATTTCACTGAATTGTTGGTCCAAGGATCTACCCATGGCAAAAATCGAACTGGCAATCCAATCCTCGTCATCGCTTTTATATGCTTCCAGAATATACTCGTGGACTTCAGATCGGGAGGAATAACTGATCGCTTCCAAAGAGCGCCGCTTTATCTGGGATGGCTGATCACTCTCCAGGATCTGGAATAAGGTATTCTCTATCTGCTCTTTTATTTTAAGACTAACCTTGTCAAGTTCACCCCGAAAGATATATTTTCCCAGGACAGAAGCTGTCACAGCGCGGACATCATCACTCTCCTCTTCCTCCAAAACAGAGATAAAGAAAGGAATCAGATCATCGGTATCAAATATTTCAATCGCCCGGGTGGCAAAGAAACGCACCTGGTCATCAACATCATTGATAGCAAGCCTAAAAACCGATTCAAATGTCAGCAAGTTGTTGGTATCAGTGAGCTGTTCAAGATCTTCAATTAGCCCCCTGCGTCGATCGATGTTAATATCATCCCAGGTATCGGACAAAGTGGATAGGTTTTCAGGGTTGATATCCGACAGTCGGTAAAGATAGAGGGGATCAAGAATTTGATCTTCATCCAACAAGGCTGTCACAACCTCGTCAAAAGGAATATCTTCCGGGGGGTGAAAAAGGGGCTCTTCCATCAGGGTAATTGAACCGGTGAAGTGAAATCTAGAATATTAAAGTAGATTAGCAACAGAATCACACTGAAAAATCCAACCATATTAACAACATTTTGAACTTTTTGGGAAACCCGTTTACCAATAATCAATTCAGGTAATACAAATAAGATTCTTCCTCCATCTAGCGCAGGAATCGGCAGCAGGTTTAGAATACCAAGAGAAATTGTGATCGATACCAGGAATAAAAGAACATTTACCGTAGAAGAGGTTCCCGGCAAGAGCTGCTGGTTTTTAGCTCCTTCGTAAATATCATACATGCCTTTATAACCCACCGGGCGACCAACATCTTCCCCGCCCCCCCGGATGAGCTGACCGGGCAATCGCATCACTGCAAGACTATGCTGACCGGTTGCTGCAAAGCCCAGTGGTAAAGCCTGGACCCAGTTTATCTCATTGACAGGGCTGGTCATTACGATACCGATGGCGCCTTGATTTTCTGGAGGATTTTCCCGAGGGACCATGACAATCTGGTCTACTTGATCTCCCCGCCTGTACTCCATTGTAATTTCCTCACCCAGGTGGGCGTATATTTCCGCCCTCAAATCATCATAACTGCCCAATTCAATCTCGTTGATACTGAGGATAATATCTCCCTGCAGCAGACCAACTTCCTGGGCGGGTGAATTCCGAACAACTTCCTCGATCTCAATAATGCTCATATCAGGAACACCCAGCTGACTGAAAACAACCGCGTAGATCACCACTGCCGCCAGTAAATTCAAGATCGGTCCAGCCAGGTAAACTCCTATCCGGACCAACGGTTTTGAATCGGCCAGACCACCCTCAATTTCCGGTTGACTTTCACCCAAAGGCTTAACAAATCCTCCCAAAGGGATCCAGTTCAGGGTATATTCTGTACCCCGAAATTCAAAAAGCTTGGTAATTCTTGGTGGAAATCCAAATCCAAATTCCTCAACCGGTACCCCAAATATCAGGCAGGCTAAAAAATGTCCTACTTCATGCAGGATGATCATCGAAGCCAATACACCAATAAACTGTAACAAATTAACTAACATAAGGTTTCCCATTCCATAATTAATACTCTTTATACTTCAAATAATCGTGATTTATTCTACTTTTTTGCACGGTATAAAATTATACCCCAGTCAAATCCTAATCGAGAAGACGTGCAGGACCACCCGGAGTGCATTCTAATATCGAATTAACATCCTCAAGGGAGGATAAATTTTCCTTTACAGTTTTTGCTTCTGAGGTTGGGCAGATTACATGCACATTGGGTCCAGCGTCAATTGTATAACAAACTTGCATCCCTTCCCGCCGCCAAAATTGGACAGCCCTCATGACATTTAAAGTCCCGGGATGCCAGTAATTCAGGGGAGGGACAGAAGTCATCATTACTGCGTGCATCAGGTTGCAGTCCTGTTCTACGATTTCCGCAAAGACCGGGAAATCCCGTTCCAAGAGGGCTTGGCGGCAGATGTCCAACCGCCGGTTAGTATCCTTCACTCTGGCATTCTGGATAGGGGATGTAACAGCCAAAGTATGGCCCTGGGAAGATCCAGTTTCCTTATGTTCCCTGCTGATAAGCACAATTAAGTCCGTCAGATCCCATTGAATTGGATCCGCAAAGGAAAACGCAAAGGAAGAATCGTGATCAATACCTGGCTGCCATTCCACAAATCCTCCCGGTATCGACCGACTAGCGGATCCGGATCCCATCCGAGCCAGTTGGGAGAGTTCCTTTTCTGATAAACACATTCCGGCAGCCGTACTGGCAGCATAACTCAAGGCGGCAAAGGCAGATGCGGAGGATGCAATCCCGGTCCCTGTAGGAAAGTTATTTTCACTTTCTACACTGGCAAATGCCATAAACTCGACCATTCTCCTGATCCGGTCCAGAAAAGTACTTACTCTCTCCAAAACAATCCCGCCTTCAAGATTTCCATTCAGGATTAGTTGATCTTTTACCAGGGAGGGATCAAAGCTGACCGTTGTGCGTGTTTCTAATTGTTTTAAATTCATGGAGATGGACCCGTTAGCCGGGATCCTAAAATCCTGGTTCTTATTTCCCCAGTATTTAATGAAAGCTATATTCGGATGAGCAACTGCAGATGCTGATGAAGTCATATTTTTCTCTTTATATGAAACCTGGTAAACAGTATTTTACTCTCTTGCCAGGGAGAGAGTTGGAAATAGACAGCTCAGCTCTCCCTGCCAGGATTGATTGAAGTCAAGTGGTATTGTACCAATCAGGAGGATATGTCCAGAAAAACCTTCCAGAAATCTCTGCAGTAACTCATTTTGTCCTGGTAAAGGCAGCTGTTGACAGATATCCTGGATAAAAAAGGCTTGATTTTCTTGAACTTCAACTCGGAAATCCACTCCATAAGACAGATTGGAAATTGTAGAGGGGTTAACCTGGTAGGTATCCGGATTTGTTTCCTGAAGGATCAGACCAATTTCAAATAAAGCAGCCTGATCAAGTAGAAAGATCTGATCCCAGGATAAGTTGCGATCCCTGAGAATGGTTAGGAATTTATCCGAGGGTTGGGTGGATTCATCTAACCAGAAAGCTCCCCGTAGATTTAAATCCCTCTGAATCCCATCATCCGCTTGGGAAGGGAAGATCGGAAAGAATAATTTAATCTGCCCAACATCCCCTGATCGACTTAGCCAAACTCCATGCAGCAACGGGTCGGGTTTGGTTACATCATCGACAAAGATGAGCAGTGTAAAGGGATCCAAGGGGATGGGATCTCCCTGTTGTTCCTCTAAAAGAATGGGGCTCCTGGTATTCTGGGTCTGGGGATTTGGGCCAACTCCATCAGAAAACGCGGTCTGGCTGGCCTTAATTCCCAGGAACAGGAACAGGCTGAAAAATACCGCAAACAGAACCAGCATGACCTTTGATTTCATAAACCTCACAGACAGGGGCAAATTACCCGATCGGGAAGAGGCTCCCAGGAGGGTAAGTTATTTTTTGCTCTTTTTTTGTATCATACCACTTACCCTAATTTTATCAGCTTCCCCCTGATGGCACACCAAACGATCTGGAAAGGACAAGAATCAAAGTACCTGCCAGTTTAAAACAATAAATCGGGCTTGATTTTCGGTATAGACAAAAAACACCTATTAAAATTAAGCCCGATTATATATTAAGTTCTGGGACCGGCTACTTCACGATCAGAGTCAGCAAACCCAGCACAATCCCCAGTGGAAAACCCAGTAAAGACCAGGCCAGGTACGGCAGGGCTTCATCTTTCAACTCCCAGATTTTCCAGAAGCGCGGTAACAAATCCCGGATAAATTCAGACTCATCCATCACCCGAATATGAAAATTCCACCAATTAAATTCAATTCTCTCTAAAGCCGCTTTCATATCAATTTCCTCCAGGTTCATTTTGAGGTAGATATTTTTTTTACTTTTCCATCCTCGTCTACTACCACCCTGACAATCCGGTTGATTTGTTTACCACCGGGCCCAGATACTTTCTTCGTGTAAACCAGCAGGGTATCCGTTGATTTGGATCCTTCCCGGGGAGTGACCTTGGGTTTCACGCCTTTCAGATCAGGGTGTTTCTTATACACTACCTGGGAAGCCTTATCGATGTACTTGGCGTTCATATTTACCTCATCCAATCGCCTTATTCTCCAAATGTGGAGTTGGCATAAGCTCTCCTGCGCATGAAGGCGGGCACATCCAGTGGATCCCGGCCCATTTCAAAACGCTGAGATGTTTCTTCTTCCTCATTTTCAACTTCTTTAACAATTTTCCTGGTAATGGGTTCAGGATTAACTATTCCCCCTCTGGAGAAACTATTAAACACATCATCAAATGTGGTAGCCCCCAAACCGGTAACAATCAGGTTTACCTGAATCTTTCCCTCAAAGTGAGGATTTTGGGTTGCGCCAAAAATCAGCTCTGCATCGGGAGGAATCTGTTCCTGCAGGTAATTCAGCGCTGCACTGATATCTGATAAGGTCAGATCCATTCCTGAAGTGAAATTGACAATTAACCCGCAAGCATTGACCAAGGAAATATCTTCTAACAGCGGGTGATAAAGTGCCTGTTTGACCGCGTTGACTGCTTTATTTTCTCCCGACGCCTGACCGATACTCATCAAAGCGCCCCCACCCAATTCCATCATGCGCTGAATGTGGGCAAAGTCGACATTGATGACACCGGGTTCTGTGATTAACTCAGTAATGCTCTGCACAGCCTGGCGTAGTACATCATCTGCCAGGTGGAAAGCCTCTGAAAGAGTAGCTTTCTCAGAAACCGTCTGCAGCAGCTTTTCATTGGGAATGGTAATTAATGTATTAACATGGGGTTGTAATTTTAATAATCCTTCTGAGGCATTTTTCTGGCGTCCACCCACTTCAAAAGCAAATGGTTTGGTAACCACCGCAATGGTGGCAATACCCATATCTTTTGCAATCTGGGCTACCACTGGAATAGATCCGGTCCCCGTTCCTCCCCCCATACCGGCAGTCAGGAACACCATGTCTGCGCCTTCCAACGCTTCAATAATTTCATTTTTACTTTCCAGGGCGGCCGCTTCTCCAACCCGGGGATCTCCCCCAGCTCCCAGGCCGCGAGTCAGCTCAGGGCCCAACTGAAGTTTAACGGAAGCCTGGCTGAAAGCCATAGCCTGGCGGTCAGTATTGGCGATGATTAATTCCACACCTGACAAACCAAAATGGATCATGCGGTCTACGGCATTGCTGCCTCCACCACCTAAACCCATCACTTTGATAGACGGCACATAAGTTGGATCTTCCCAATCTCGCATTCTCTCATCAAATACTTGCTCGTTAAACATAATGATCACTCCTCTGAGTCGAACCCGGGTATCCCGGGCGGATTCTGGAAACAAATACTAATTAGATAGCTGCTAGCATTGATGCAATTTTTGTACCATCTCCCTCAATTCTCCTCACCAGACATCCCTGGTTTCGGAGTTGAGAGAGTTCATCTTCTGAAAAGTGTTCTTTTCCGCCCAGGACAGTTACCTGGTCAGCCTGGACAGCTTCATCCAATGAGAAGCCAATAGTGGGCTGATGCTTCTTTATGAATCCCCGGGTGACTTCCAGGTGCCAATCAGCAATGCCCCATTCAAAGGTCGGGAGCAATAAATAATGTGAAATACGGAATTTTCCATGAGATTTACCAACCGTTGCGGTTTCCCCGGACAGGAAATGATTTGCGATCGGTTTAGGGGTGCCATCCGCCTCGTACCAGCTGAATTTATCAGCACAGCTGCTTTCTTCCGCCGTTAAAACCCAAAACGCGCCGCCAATTACCTGCTCGGGCAGAGGTTCTAACCCCTCCAATTCCTGCCGGGCGAGCAGTTTTGCTCCATTCAGCAGAATTTGATTAAGGTCTTCTCCATCCGGCGCAGGTCCTCTCATCCCCAACACCAGCAGGGGCAATTTCTTTTCTAAAATGGTCTCCGAGAGCGTTAAGTACCACTCCGCAATGCGGAAACCCCGCTGGTCTTCTGAATTTCCGGGTGTGGTATAGGGTTGGGCTTCAGGCCAACTTTCCGGTCCACCCCCACCCCAGGACAGATTTTTTCCATTTAGGGGGGCATAGGCACTGAGAATCAAGCGATCCAATAGAGGAGCAGATGCCCGGCGTTTGATCCCATCCAGCGAGCCACGCAGAAAAATCGTATCCCAATAATCCCCTCCCGGTTCCAGGGGAGGAAAGACCGGGACCAAACCAACCATCACGGCAGCTTCTGCCAGGGGCAGGAATCTGTCCAGGAAGCGCTCGGTCAGATCTGATTGCACCCAGGATTCCGACCCCCAACCTTCCTGCATATTGGGCCGGTCAAATAATATGGCGTACTTAACACCCCATTTCTGGTAAGTCTCAAACAACAGGATCATGTCATCCACATTTTTATACTCTTCAGAATTGAGCTGAAAATGCAGCACTGGTTCTATTTTTTCCTGTTTTAATGTGGTAATAAAGTGTTCCGGGATAGCCCGGCAGGTAGGCGCCGGCAGCACTACCCAGGATGCACCCAGTTTTTTCAACCGGGGCAACCAAAGGTTTAAATCCTTCTCTGAATAATGGTCACTATCCCGACGATAGTGAAAGCCAACTTTTTCCATAAGAACTCTCTTCTTTAAGATTTTTTTCAGGACACTCCTCTTTTAGATGCAAGGTTTATGCCAGTAAAAGGTTGATTTATTTGGCTGGTTCCGGGAAAAAAGGTTCTGATGCTATAATGCGGAGCATGAAGAAAATCCTCATTACGGGGGCGACTGGATTTATCGGAAAAGCCCTCACCCGGCACTTGACAGAGACCGATTACCAGGTCCGGGCACTAATTCATCCTTCCCGGAAATCCCCGGATTTACCGAAAGGGATCCCAGTTGAAGCGGCTGTTTCAGGGTTAAACGATCTACGAGGTCTGAGGGCAGCCATGGTGGATGTGGATATTGTTTATCACCTGGCCAGCCAGGAAGCATTAGGAGCAAGGGGCAATCTATTAGAAACGGATATCCAGGGTACAAAAAATTTGGTGGCTGCTGCCCAGGACGCAGGGGTAGATCGGTTCTTTTACCTCAGTCACCTGGGCGCAGATCGAGCCTCTGCCTACCCGATCATGACCGCTAAAGCCATCGCTGAGGATCATATCAAAAAAAGCAGCTTGGATTACACCATTTTGCGATCAGGGATTGTATTTGGACCAACTGATCGCTTTACCACCAATCTGGCCCGATTAATACGCTCGATCCCGCTGGTTTTCCCCCTTCCAGACCAGGGAGATACCCTGCTTCAGCCCTTGTGGATTGAGGATCTGGCTAATATTATGTTGTGGTCGCTGGATAACGATGATACTCGCCGGGAAAGTTATCAAATCGGCGGACCAGAACAGCTCAGCTTTCGGGATGTGATCATTACTATGCTGGACGTAATGGGTTTAAAACGATCCCTGATCTCAATCAGTACACCCTTGATCCGGGCAGGGACTGTGTTTTCAGATTACCTTTCCCTAAATATTCCCACCAATATTTTCTGGTTGGACTACCTGGCAACCAACCGCACCTGCTCCCTGAACACAGTGCCGCAGGTCTTTAACTTGCTTCCTAGCCATTTTTCGAAACGTCTTGAATATTTAAGACCGGTTAATTAAGACCGGGGCTTACTTAAGAAACAGGCAAAACCCATGACAATTTACGATATTTCTCTCACTTATACAGAAGATCTACCTACCTGGCCAGGTGATCCAACCATCCAGCTCAAACAAATCAGCAGCATTAAGAATGGAGACTTGGCCAACGTGACTCAGCTTTCGATGTGTGTCCATGCCGGCACTCACATCGACGCCCCGGATCATTTTCTTGGAAATGGAAAAACTGTGGAAGATATTCCCTTGGAGTTGATGGTAGGGTCGGCAGCAGTGGTAGAGCTTCCCTGCCGGGAAATTATTACCGCCGCAGATATCCAGGCAGCTCAAATCCCAAATGATGTTAAACGGGTCCTGATCAAAACTTCCAACTCAGAGTATTGGGCATCAGGGAACAGGAAATTCCAGGAGGATTTTATCGCCCCGGATGAAGGAGCAGCAAAGGCTCTGGTGGAAATGGGAATGGAAGTGATCGGAGTGGACTATCTTTCGGTCGCACCCTATAATGACCCGGAACCCACCCATAAAATTCTACTGGAAGCAGGCGTGTTGGTGATAGAAGGTTTGGATCTTTCCGGAGTTAATACTGGAGAGTATACCCTGCTGTGTCTGCCTTTGAAGATCGGGGGATCGGATGGCGCACCTGCCCGGGTATTATTGATGGATTAAGTTTTACTCCTATGATACGGGTTGGAGATCCCTTTGACCCAGAGAGCATTGGTTCAGGGAAGGCTAGATTATTTATTTAGGAGGTTATCGTGTCAAAACAGATCACTTATTTAATCCTGATACTCTGCCTGCTGGCAGCTCCGACTGGGTGCACACCAGCGCCTGACGCACCTGCCCAGGACTCTGCTACCCCGGCCGAGGACACAGTTGAAGAGGAATCCGTACCGACAGACCCTCCACCCCCGACCGAAACCAGCATTGCTGAGGAAACCGATACAGAGGAAACTGATCCAGAAGATGCCAGCCCGGACGATCAAACCGAATCCTCCCCGGCCATGGCTTTAACCAGCCCGGCCTTTAACGAAGGAGAGTCAATTCCTCTCAAATTCAGTTGTGATGGTGAGGAAATTTCTCCCGAGCTGGACTGGTTTGGACTCCCGGATGGGACCATCAGCCTGACCTTGATCTTTGACGATCCGGATGCCCCGGGCGGAACCTGGGTACACTGGGTCTTGTTTAATATCCCGGCAGACAGCCCTGGGCTTTCTGAGGGAATTTCAGGGGTGGGGATGGATGGGCAGAACAGCTGGAGCCAAACCGGATATGGCGGTCCTTGTCCTCCGGGAGGTACACATCGCTACTTATTTAAGCTCTATGCTCTGGATACGGCACTGAATCTGGAAACCGGCGCAACCAAAGCAGCTCTCGAGAGCGCTATGGAAGGTCACATCCTGGTTGAGAGTGAGCTGATGGGGACATATAGCCGATAGGTATTCTGGGGAATTTGAGACGCGGCCTTCTCTTGGCATTGGAAACGGCATCCTCCCAGGATCCCGTTTCCTCATTTCGCTATATTTCAACTAAACACAAAGGACACGGTTTCCTAGAGGAAGCCGTGTCCCGCTATAATAATCAAGAGTGATAAAAATCAGTACCAAACTGGGGGGAAAATTTTATATAATTAGATACAGCAAGAGATACTGATATATCTTCTGGGAGGACAAAATCCGGTTTTCCAGCCAGGACCTCATTTTCAATTCATCGTTCCCTTTGAAAGTTCCATCATCTCCACCGACCACTGTCTACTGTCCGGGGCCTTATCCGGCTGGTATTCACCCCAGTCCTGAGAAAAATCCTATTGAATAAGGAGGATACCCATGAATAAAGGTATAAAATTGTTAATTTTCGGAATTATTATCTTGTTTGTCGTAATATTTATCGCCTTGGCGATTGTGACCCGATCCCAGGCGCTGGATATCGTCAACCATCCTCTTGCAGAACGTCCCAAAATGGAAAAAGACCCAGGAGATTACGGGAT
>JAZFRV010000322.1:0-29470 GCA_036445875.1 Anaerolineales bacterium | reverse complement strand
ATAAGCGGGGTGCCCCGATATTGATAGTCCTGGGTTGAGCAGGTGGACTGGGTGCCATCCAATCAGCGCGTTGTAATACCCATAAAGATGCCTCGGTCTGAGTGGAAAAGGAAAAAACACTCGGCTTTCCATACCGGAGCATTTCGGTTCCAATATATTCCCCCGTTGTGAGTGCCCGAGACTGTCCCCGGCTATTTTCAAGGACTATTTGCCCGCTTTCGACAATACCCAAAAAATTCCCCGATCGGCCTTTTTTAATGATCTGCGATCCAGATCTTAAATTAATTCTCTTTAGTTTAGATTCCAGATACTGCCGCCGTTTTGGGGGTAATTTCCCAAAAAAACCAATATTTATTAGGTCTGGAGCCGGTTTCGTGTTGTTCATAGTCATATCTGTTTATTGAAATACTTCTACAAGGAAATTCTCGCCAAGTTTCTAAATATACCAATTAAATGTAATAATTCCTGGTTCGATTGTAACAAGAAGATGTAAAGAATGTTTATTAGATTTGTAAAGAAGGCGAGGAGCTGGGTCCATTCATCCCAACCCAACAATCCTAATTACTTTAAATACTCTCCCACTGCCTCCACTAATAGCTCCAATTCCTCCCGGGAGTTGTAGCCCTGGACCGAGGGACGAATAAACCAGCGGTCCTCCCAATCTATCACTGGGATCTCAATCTTGTGTTCCTCATACAACCAGCTCTGCAACTTATTAGATTGGTATCCTGGCGGTAATTCGCTAGCGCCGAATTGGATGACATTATCCGGATTATCCTTGTAGATGGAGGGCATTCTGGTCATTTCTTCAATTCTAGATAGGGTTTCCGTAAGCAACACCCGACACTTTTCCCTGACATCTTTCCAGTGATTCTTTTCCTGAAATTCGATCGCCGCAGGCACACTTAAATAAGCAGCTGGATCTATGGTACCCGTCCATTCCAGCGCGGCCAGGAATTGGGAATCGTTTTTATAGGGACAATTTTCCCCCCAACCCCAGCTAACCACCAACGGATCAATTAAATTCTGTTGTGAAGGGAGGACATGCAGGAACGCAGATCCCTTTGGCGCCATTAACCACTTGTGACAGTTCCCGGTATAAAAATCCGCCCCAATATTTTCCAGATCCAGGTCCAACTGACCAGGGGCATGTGCCCCATCAATCAGAGTTAGAATCCCAGACTTTCGAGCTTTTTGGCATATTTTTTCTATGGGCAAACGGATAGCTGTCGGGGAAGTGATTTGACTCAGGAATATTAACCTGGTGTGATCTGTCACTCCCTGCCAGAATAGTTCAACAATCTCAGCGGGGGACGGCATCGGCAGGGGGATTTTCTGCCGGACAATCTTTACACCTGTTTTTTGGCCGATGAAGGACCAGGCATTCTCACAGGCTCCATACTCATGGTTGCTGGTAAGTACTTCATCCCCCTCCTGAAAAGCAAGGGATCGGGCAATGATATTTACTCCAAAAGTTGCATTTGGAACAAAAACCAGATTGTTTTGATCCGCCCCCAAAAAAGCAGCCAGATGCTGTCTGGCAGAGCGAAAATGACTCTGAATCTCCCGGCCGAGGAATTTTACCGGCTGGGACTCCAATTTCCGCTGCCAGCCCTGGTAAACTTCAAAAACCGGCTTTGGAGTAGCACCAAAAGAGCCATGATTCAGGAAAATCACTTCTGGATCCAATAAAAATTGAGATTTTAAGTTGTTCATAAGGTACTTTGAGGGGTATTGGATAGTGAGTTGAAGTACGGTATAATTGTAAAGCATGGATTAAGGATTGGATAGCAGGGTTTTCCCTTGCTATTTTTTTTATGGGACAGATTGGATGGAAGTGGGCCACCGGTTTTGGTGATCACTTCCCTTCTTTATGTAACAGACAAAATATATATTTAGCAAATATATGTAGGAGAGTACACTCTTGTCCGCTGAGATAATTGACAAGAGAGAAGGAAAAAAGTTATGGCAGTAAAAATTTCGAATAAATTAAACAATGCTTTTGAAGGAGCTCTTGCGGGTGGAGGAGATCCCGCAACTTCACCGCTCTATGTGTTTGGTCCATTCTTAAAGCTGATTGTGGTCGCCGGGGTTGCCCGGATAACCTTTGGCGCTTCAGTCTGGTTGGTCATTATCACCATAATGGTGGTTTCAGCAATGTACCGTCTGGTGATGCAGTGGGTCACGGATGGCAGCGGCGGCAGTGGATTAAGTGAGGAAGAGTTTGGCAGCTGGGCTGTGAAAATTAATGCTGCAATTACCTTCGTAGAATATACCCTGACTTTTTTGGTCAGCATGGCCGCCATGGTAACCTTTATCGCTGATCGTTTACCGGTGTTAAACAGCACACTTTTTGGCATTCAATACCGTACTTTTGTAGCTATCGCTCTCAGTATTCTGACCGGTTGGCTGGTAAATAGAGGTCCGAAAGTAGCTGCTCGAACATTTGGACCTGCCACTGCAGGTGTATTGGTGCTGCTGTGGGTGATGATCGGCGCAACTCTCTGGCAGCGAGGATTTCATCTTCCAGATTTTAATATCGCAGCTTTTCGAGGAGAATATTTTCACTATACCCTGGCAGGGTATGTTCGCATCCTTGCGGTAATGACGGGAATTGAGGTGTTTGCCAACCTGGTAGCAGCCTACGAGGGACCTGATGAAGTTCGCGGCAGACGATCATTTAACAGTCTGTTGATCATTATGGGTACCACAGCTGCAACAATGCTCATCGTTGGGCCGGCGATCCTTGATATTGCTGATCCGACCAATCATGAAGTATCTGTATTTACTCAGACCATGGATGTATTACTTCCAGCTCCCTTACCTATCTTGGGGACGATTGTTGGTATAGCGGTGCTGATGTCTGCCTCAGCTGCTAGTGCTCAGGGACTACAAAACCTGGCTCTGGGATTAAAAAAGCGCAACTATATTCCACCCAACCTTGGTCAGCAGAACGAATATGATGTGGCTGATAAACCAGTCTGGCTGGAAGTTGGTATTGTTTGTTTGGCTTTTTTGTTGTTTGGAACCAATGAAGAAACCTATTTAGCTATCTATGCCGCTGGAGTATTTATCCTTCTAAGTATGACCGGATGGGCAGTAACCAAACGGCTTATCCGTCATGCCCGGGAAGAATTTTCATTTGCGAAAGCGCTGCTGATTCCAGGTACAACCATCGCGGCTGTTCTGACAACTGGTGCAACAGCGATTATTTTTGAAGAACGATTCTTTGAAGGAACCTGGACTTATCTCTTATTTATCCCGATCCTATTTATCGGTTTCAGTTTTTCCCGATCAATGTTAGGAGAACCGGATCCCGTCCTGGATTACCTCGGTGGTCTGGATACTGCCCTTCTGGCTGGTTTTGGTTTTGGCCAGATGGCTCCAGCAGCAGTAACTGCTGCTGGCAGCGCGGCTTCTCCGCCTGAGATTACCTGGGACCCTGAGCCAATCGAGAGAAGCAACTGGCGGAAAGAATATAAAACCATTAAAAAGATTGCGGTTTTACTAGATGGATCTGTTTATGCTGCCCAGGCCCTGCCGGTTGCCAAACGGATCTGCAAGGAAACTGGAGCCTCGATGACCTTGTTATCCGGTGTAAAATTCTACAGTCACGGCCCCCTGGAACAATTTAATGCGGACCTGGCTGCCCGTGAGATTTATCTAGACAGCATTGTAGAACAGTTGAATGCGGAAGGATTTGAAGTAGATAAAGCCATCCGGAGAGGATCTATTGCAGAAGTTACTCAAGCCATTGTAGACTCAGCAGGTATTGATCTGGTAGTTACAACAACTCGTGGAAAATCTGGTGAAAAACATTGGATGAGCGGGGGTGTAAGCTCAAAGTTGATGATGCGACTGAGTATCCCGGTATTCCTGGTGCAGGGTGATCAACCCAAAGATTTGGGAAGAAAACCTGAACGCATGCTGGTGGCATTGGATGGATCGATCGCCTCGGAAAAAGTGCTGCCTTATGCCAGGACACTTGGACAGGTATATGAGAGTGAATTAACCTTACTTTCAGTCCCTCAAATACCGGAAACCGAGAATTACCGAGCCCCAGCAGAAGTTATCGAAAATCTACGTGCGGAGGCAGAAGCCAAAATGAAAGATTTCCTGGACGCAGTTGCCCGCGCCCTGGAAAAAGATGGATTACAAGTATCTACTCTTGTGAAAGGATCCCGTCCTGCAACGACGATTGTGGAGACAGCGGAAGAGGAAGACTACTCATTAATTCTATTGACTTCGAACGGTAGAGGAACTTTCAACCGCATGTTCATGGGTGCTGATTCTGAACGCGTGGTTGGAAGCACCAACCGCTGCGTGCTGATGATGCCTTCGAGAAACGATCATTTATGATAATCATGAAAGCTCCCGGAGTTTTAAAATCTCCGGGAGCCTGATTACATCAGGGAAACGTTATCCTTCAAGGATGCCGCTTCCAATTTAGAAGAGAAAGATCCTGGAGTCTAGAAAACTCCAGGATCCTCTATTGTTGCTGATTATCCTTCCAGATAAGCCTTTAATCCATCCGTGAGTGGGGGAAGGATTTCATGCATATCTCCCACCATTCCAAATCGGGCAAAGTTAAAGATTGGCGCATCAGGATCCTTGTTGATAGCAACAATTACTTTACTGCTGCGCATCCCTGCCAGGTGTTGGATTGCCCCGGATATTCCGCAGGCAATGTAAAGATCCGGTGAGACTACCTTACCAGTTTGACCAACCTGGTGATCGTATTCAATATATCCGGCATCAACTGCGGCACGACTAGCCCCCACTGCTGCACCCAGAACATCCGCCAGGTTCTGAACGAGCGCAAATCCTTTTTCTGCCTTCCATTTTTCTACTGCCTCTTCATCCAGATCATCCGGTGGGGTAAGAGCAGGGTTAACTGCGGTTCCCCGTCCACCTGTAACAATAACGCTGGCATCCGAAAGGCTGACTGCAGAAGCTTTTTCTTGATGATCTAGAACTTTTGTAGTTTGATCAGCCGGGTCAAGTTTTACATCCAGGTTGGTCACAGTTCCTGAGCGTTCTGGATCTGGTTCCGGTTTATCAAAAGCCCTCGTACGTAGTGTGACAATTTCCGGGCTGGAGCTGCAGGTTAATTTGGCAAATAATTTCCCACCATATATCGGTCGGGTTGCTGAGAGTTTACCTCCTCCCCAATCCAGATTGATAACATCAACCATTACACCGGTGTCTAGATCTACCGCTGCCATACCGGCCAGGGTTCTTCCGCGGGTTGTCGTGGGGAAGATCATGACATCCGGCTGATATTCCTCGGCAGCGGCGGTGATTAAGTCTGTCAAAGGTTCGGGGCGAAAATCTTTCAGGACAGCGTGATCTGCCAGATATACCTGGTCAGCCCCGTAATGAAATGCCTGGTCAGCCAGGTCTTTGATTCCCTCTCCCAAGATCAGAGCAGCAGCTTCTCCACCACTGTCCGCAGCGATTCTGACAGCCAATCCCATTCCTTCCCAGGATGCAGATTGAACCTTTCCGTGAAAATGATCAATATAGGCGAGTATTTTTTTTGTCATTAGAGCACCTTCTCAGCAATTAACTTATCGATCAAGTTTTTGGCTTTTTCTTCTGGTGTATCCCCGTCGATAACTTCAGTCACAATTTCTTTTTCGGCCGGTTCACTTACCTCAGGCCAGGCGATTGTTGATGATGGGGGATCTATGCCCAGATCAGCCAGGCTCCAGACTGGATATTCAGCCTTGGAGGCTTTGCGAATTCCCATAAAAGAGGGATAACGTGGTTCTCCATAATCCTTGGTGACGCTGACAACAGCAGGCATCCGACTCTCAACGACCTGGTTTCCCTCTTCCATCGACCGGACTACCTGAAGTCTGCCTTCCGCGGGTGTAATTCCTTCAAACTTGGAGACCAATGTCAGAGAAGGCCAATTGAGGAGTCGAGCGACCTGGACCGGCAGCAAACCTGTGTCAGTATCAACGGATTGCTGTCCAAAGAGTACCAGATCCACCTCTCCGATTTTAGTAATTGCAGCTGAAATTACTTTGGAAGCAGCCACATTATCAGATCCCTCAAGGGCCGGATCTGAGACCATCACTGCTGCATCTGCACCCATGGCCAGAGCATGTTTGATAGCTTCAGTTTCCTCTTCTTTACCAAGACAGAGAGCGGTTACCTCTCCCCCATGATCGGCAGCTAGATTCAAAGCGGCCTCTACCGCAAACTCATCCCAGGGATTGATTATCAGCGGAGCATCACCCCAGCTGATATTCCCGTTTTCAACAACCATGGTGGCCGCTGTATCAGGGACCTGCTTCACACAGACAACTATTTTCACATTTCTACCCTCCTTATTGATTGTTTACTGATGCTTTATAAATCCCGAATCTTTATTCAGGTCCAGGATTCTTGATCATATGGTGGACTCTCTTTACGAAGTTTTTTATCATGACGACGATCGAGGGCATAATCAGCCTGGATCAGAGCTTGGATTTCGCTGCTTCCTTCGTATATCAAGGCACCTTTGGCATTCCTGAGGTAGCGTTCTACGGGATATTCATCACTGAAACCATATGCCCCGTGAATCTGGACTGCTTCCGAAGCCGCTTGGAAGGATGCTTCAGTGGCATACCATTTTGCGGCTGACGTTTCCCTGGTATTACGAATTCCTTGATTCTTCATCCAACCAGCTTTGAGATACAGCAGCCTGGAGGCTTGATAGTCCAGTGCCATCCGGGCGATTTTTGCCTGGATGAGTTGAAGATCACTGATTTTTTCTCCAAAAGCCCTTCGTTGATCGGCGTAATTGGTACTGGAATTTAATGCTGCCCTGATCAAACCCGTTGCACCGGCGGCAACAGTGTATCGACCGCTGTCAAAAGCAGACATAGTAACTTTGAACCCTTCACCTTCCTGGCCAATCATATTTTCCGCAGGAACTTGCACATCCTGAAAAGAGATCCAACCGGTTGATCCAGCCCGGATGCCAAGTTTTCCATGCAGATCATCCCGTGTAACTCCTGGAGTATCTAAGTCAACCAGGAAAGTTGATAAACCTTGATATGCTTGGTTTGCATCCGGCGTTGTGCGGACGGTTACAACAGCATAATCAGCTGCAGAAGCCAGGGAAATCCACATTTTTTCCCCGTTTAAGATGTAACTGTTGCCATCTTTTTTTCCTGTTGCCTGAATATGGGCAAAGTCAGATCCTGCGCCGGGTTCTGTAAATGCTCCGCAGCCGATTTTTTCTCCTTTTGCCAATGGAATTAAGAATTCCTTTTTTTGCTCTTCAGTCCCCCATTGCAGTAGAGTTAGGCAGGTCAATCCATTGTGCACCGAAATTACAACCCGTAACGATGTATCTACCGCTTCCAATTCTTCACAGGCCAATCCGAGTGAAATATAATCCATCCCCTGACCGCCGTATTTTACCGGGATGGTGATACCGAGAATTCCTAATTCAGCCATACGGGGAATCACATGAGGAGCCATACATCCCAAACGATCCTGTTCTTGTATAGTAGGAGCAACTTCTTTGGCCGCAAAATCCCGGACCATTCTCTGCACCATAAGGTGCTCTTCTGACAATCCAAATTCCAAATTGGCTCCTTAGTAGGTTATGAACCGAATCCGAGTCGATTATACCTTGTCCCACTAGACCTTCCGGCGCGGTTTCATTTCAGCTGATAATACAATATAATCTCAGGTATGAATGAAAGCCAGAAAATTGTCTTGCGATTGGTACTGTTGGTGCTGATCGGTTCCTTAATAAGTTTTTTTCCTGTTGCTAATAGTGTAACCGATAAAACTCTCAATTTGTCATCGGCGTTTAATGAGGGAAATTACCAGGAACAGGCAGAAATCATGGCATCCCTCGCACAAGAAAATCCCTGGTGGAAAACTCTTTGGGAGAGCGCCGGGGATGCGGCTTTTTTGGCTGAGGATTATCAATTGGCAAGAAATGCTTATCAAATAGCGGACCAGAAGAAAACACTTTCAGATCAAGGACAATTAAAGTTTGGGGAAGTGTACCTGAAAGTGGAAGAGCCGGATTTGGCTGAAGCTGTCTGGCAGGATCTTAATAACAATCCCGCAGCTACAAAAATGTTGGCAGTATTTTATGAAGGAGAGGGGAATTATGCCGCAGCCATAGATGCCTGGGAAGTTTACCTCTCACTCATTGAGAATCAAGAATCGGATGATTTACTGTATCATTTTGGACTGTTAACTGCAGCTCATGAACCTGAGGGAGCGTTGATTTACCTGGATCAAACTGCTGATACTTATCCTGAAGCCGAAGTTATCTCTACTGCCATCCGGGAAAATATCTTGGAAGAACCTGCCTATCAATACGTAACGACCGGTCAGGCTTTGGCATCCATCAGCCAATGGCGACTGGCTTCATATGCTTTTGAGCAAGCAGCTAATCTCCGTCCAGATTATCTGGAATCCTGGGCTTACTGGGGAGAAGCGCTTCAACACCTGGAGGATCCCTCGCAAGATCCATTGGAATTTCTTGAAAAAGCGCAGGAGCTGGATGACCTATCTCCTTTGGTCAATATGTTCCTCGGTTTATACTGGCAGCGGGATGGTTCACATAATAAAGCCCTGGATTATTTTGGTAAAGCAGAACAAGCTTGGCCGGATCACCCAGATGTGTATGTGGAGCAGGGAAAATCTCTAGCTGCTCTAGGAGAATTGGAACTAGCTGTTGAAAAATATCAACAGGCAATTGATCTTAGTCCATTGCAAGGCGTTTATTACAGCCAGCTGGCACATTTTTGTATTTCCTATTCTTACCAGGTTAGGGAACTTGGATTGCCTGCGGCGCGGTTAGCTGTTCAGTTTGATGATCAAAACCCTGAAATATTGGATAATATGGGGCAGGTTTTACTGAATTTGGATGATGAAATGAACGCCATTAATTTTTTCCACCGAGCCCTGGAAATAGACTCATCATATGCACCAGCTTACTTTCATCTGGGTATTATTTATTCTTCCCGGGAAAATAAAGATCTAACCGTCTATTATCTTCAGCAGGTGCTGTACTATTCAGATAATCTCTCCTTAATTGATCGCACTGAACGATTAATATCGAATTATCTTCCTTGAGTCCCAAAATTTACCAGTGCAGATACTGGAAAGGTTTTTTCCGGATCAAACCCACGATTAATCCTGGATGGAGATAGTATATGAACAAACACAACAAAATCTTCCTGAGTATATCTTTGCTTGTCCTTCTCTCTCTGGCCTGCAGTGTCTCTCAAATTTCTCAAATCTTTGGCGAATATCCAACCGATCAGGGCGATTTATTATTCCAGGATGGATTCTCGGATCCGTCCAGTGGCTGGGATAGGGTTAGGACCGTTGAGGGAATGACAGATTATGAAAGCGATAGATATCGGATCGTGGTGAATACATCCAATGCGGATTATTGGGCAAATCCGGGCCTAGACTTTCAAAACGTAGTGATTAGGGTGGATGCTGGGAAAGAAAGCGGACCTGATGATAATGATTTTGGTGTGCTCTGCCACTATCAAGATACAGAAAACTTTTATTTCTTAATCATCAGCAGTGATGGATATTACGGGATTGGTAAAGTCCAGGATGGAGAACAGATATTATTTGAACCGCCTCAAATGTATCATTCTGAGGAGATTTTTACAGGAAACCAGGTCAATCATATCCAGGCTGTTTGTGCTGATACCCGCCTGGAGCTCTCCGTAAATGGCGTATTGATTGCGGAAACATCTGATTTGAGTTTTGATGATGGGGATATTGGATTAATTGTTGGATCCTTTGATGACCCCGGTGTGGATATCTGGTTTGATAATTTAACAGTCACAGTTCCCTGAGATCGGATTATCAAGAACGTTTCTTATTTGTGGACGAAGAAAATGAAAATATACCTTGATATGATCGGATGCCGATTAAATCAAAGTGAAATTGAAATCATGGCCAGACAATTTACTACCGCTGGCCACAGCCTGGTAGCAGATCCTGTTGAAGCAGATTTAGCAGTGGTTAATACCTGCACTGTAACTGTGGCAGCTGCAGCTGATTCCAGGAAGGCTATCCGGCGATTATCACGAAGCGGTATTGAGAAAATTGTCACCACAGGCTGTTGGAGCACATTAAATCCAGACCAGGCTCTAAATTTACCCGGCGTTATTGAAAATGTTACCAACGCCAATAAAGATGAATTAGTTGCTGTTATTTTGGGATTGAATCAGGAAGTGTTTGAACAGGAACCCCTCGAAAGAATATCTATTCCTGGAAGCCGTCTCCGAACCCGGGCTTTTATAAAAGCCCAGGATGGATGCGGGCACCACTGCGCTTTTTGCATTACAACAGTTGCCAGAGGGGAATCCCGTAGTATTTCCAGAGAGATTGTGGTGGAGAATGTTAGGGCTGCAGTCAGGGGAGGGGCTCAAGAAGCAGTTCTTACTGGTGTGCAGTTAGGATCCTGGGGAAAAGACTTTGATCCTCCCCTTGAATTACATGATCTGGTCCTTACCGTATTAGAAGAAACTCAATTACCCAGGCTTCGGTTGTCTTCTATTGAACCCTGGGATATCACATCAGATCTGATCAATTTGATCCGTGAAGAACGAGTTGCCAGACACTTGCATTTACCACTGCAATCCGGCTCTGCAGATGTTCTGCGCCGGATGACAAGGGCAAATACACCCGAACAATACGAACAACTCGTTGATCAAATCCGTGAATGGATCCCTGATATTGCGTTAACCACTGACATCTTAACCGGGTTTCCTGCTGAGACCGATGTTGAGTTTCAAGAAGGAGTGGATTTTATCCAGAGAATGAATTTCGCTGATGGGCATGTGTTTACTTTTTCTGCCAGGGAAGGAACACCGGCCGCAGATTTTCAAGATCAAGTCCCACATTCGATTAGGAAAGAGCGAAGTGCCCTGATCAGGGATCTGCTCGCTGAGAACGCGGAAAAATATCGTCAGCGGTTTGTCGGGTCAGAGTTAACAACGCTCTGGGAACAGGTGGAAACTTTGAAGGATGGCTTCCAGCAAGCTATCGGACTAACAGACAACTATCTCCGGGTTGAAGCGCTTGCCCCTCCAGAGGTGTGGAATTCGTTTTCTAGGGTCAAAATAACTGGGGTTACTCCCAGGGGAGTTAGGGGAGAAATCGTGAACCAGTAAAAATCTTAATTCTGGTCCTGCTCTAAATAATTGAAGAAGGAGGAGAGAAATGACCGATTGCCTGTTTTGTAAAATAATAAAAAAGGAAATACCCAGCGAAATAGTCTTCCAGGATGATAGTGTTACGGTATTTAAGGATATTAATCCACTTGCTCCGGTCCACTTGTTGATTATTCCCAACAAACATATCATCTCTGTGAGGGAAGTGGAACCCGGCGATGAAGAAATTTTAGGGAAACTTTTTTCTGCAGCAAGAAATACTGCTGAAGAATTGGGAATCAATGACTCTGGTTATCGGTTAATAATCAATAATGGTCCGGATGCGAACCAGGAAATATTCCACCTTCACATGCACTTTTTGGGAGGAGATAAAATGAAGCATCCCATGGGGTAGGGTGCTGAAGAGGGTATAATGGTGAATATGACACTAAAAACACAATTACGAGATGCCCTAACTGAAGCGTTAAAAGCTGGCGATGCCCAACGAAAAATGACCCTCCGGATGGCTTTGGCTTCTATAAAAAATGCCGAAGTTGAAGCTCGCGGTGAGCTGGATGAAGAAAGAGTGTTAGGCCTGCTTCAAAAAGAAGTAAAATCCCGCCAGGAAACTATTGAGGGAGCTGAACAGGCCAATCGCCCAGATTTAATCGAAAAAGCAGAGCTGGAAATCGGGATTATAAGTGAATTCCTCCCTCAACCGCTCACGACTGATGAATTAAGAGCATTGGTTGAGGAAGCGATCCAGGAATCTGGAGCAGCTTCTATCGATGATATCGGACAGGTTATGGGAGTCCTGATGCCAAAAATCCGGGGAAAAGCTGATGGAAAAGAAGCCAATCAAATAGTCCGTGAATTGCTCATATCTGAATAGCAGGCATAATAATGATCAGTTTGAATCGTTAGAGTGGTTCCTTTGTCTATTTCCCTTGATTAACAGATCCAGGTGATTTGCCCTTCTTGCGGATGAAGGACGGACAAAATATGAATAACCAACAACATAGACCATCCCTGATTAGGATCATCACATTAATCTTGGTTTTGATTACGTGTACGGCTGGGATCTGGTGGCTGATCAATTGGTCCCTGACTGGTGCGTTATCAACGGTGTCTGTAGTGGAAGGCAATGTGGCATCTCAGGATATTATGTCACCCTACACAGTTAGTTATGAGAGCCAGGTTCTGACAACACAAAATCAGCAAGAAGCTGCCCAGCAGGTTGATCCCATTTACACCCGGCCGGATTCGTCTATTGCCCGTCTCCAGTTAACCCAACTCAACGATGCCCTGAATTTTATTGATTCAGTCAGAAATGACCAGTTTGCCTCCCTGGAACAGAAATATACTGACCTGGCCGCGTTAGAGGGGATTTATATTTCCCAGGATACCGCAGAACAGATTCTGGGATTGAGTGATGTACGGTGGCAAACCGTACGCCAGGAATCAATTGTCATCCTGGAACAGGTGATGCGGAATACCATTCGTGAGGTTGATTTAGAAGATGCCCGTCAGCAGCTTCCAAGCCTGGTTAGTTTGTCTCTCGCAGAAGACCAGGTGAACCTGGTTGTTGAAATTGCCTCTTCATTTGTAGCACCAAATAGCGTTTTCAGTGAAGAAAAAACCCAGGCTGCCCGGGATGAAGCAATGGAAAGTGTTCCAGCAGTCACCCATTCAATTGTGGCAGGGGAAACGATCATCCGCAGGGGAGAAATTGTAGAATCTGTAGATATTGAAGCATTACAGGAAGTGGGTTTATTAACCACATTTTCCGGCTGGCAAAATCAAGCCGGAACTTTAGCAGTTGTCTCTCTTTCGGCCGTGTTAATCATTCTATACTTCCTGGCTTATCCAGGATTATTACGGTCCACCAAGCAGCTGGTCTTATTTATTGTATTATTCCTGGTTTTCCTGGGTGTTTCCCGTTATGTTTCCCCCGGTCACCTGGTGATTCCATACTTATTCCCCATGGCCGCCTATTCGCTAATTGTCGCGGCTTTGATTGACCGCAAAACCGCTCTTTATACTACCATTCCACTGGCAATCCTGGCAGCGTATGGTATGCCCTATGCCCTCGACCTAACCCTGTATTACAGTCTGGGAGGTTTGATGGGATTACTGATTCTACGCCGCCCACAGCGTTTATCTGCCTATGCACCTGTGGCGGGAATAATTGCCGTTTCCGGATCCGTAATCCTGGTTGCGTATCGTATCATTGATCCTGCGACTGATATCACAGGGCTGGCAACGTTAATCGGAGCATCCCTATTCAACGGTATCGCTTCGGCCGGTTTGACGATCCTGATTGAATATTCCCTCGCACCGGTACTGGATCTGACTACGACCCTGCAATTGGTAGAATTGTCTCGACCAGATCATCCCCTTTTGCAGCGTTTATTAAGGGAAATCCCCGGGACTTATCAGCATACCTTGCAGGTGGCGAATCTTGCCGAACAGGCAGCGGAGCGGATCCAGGCCAACAGTATGTTGGCCAGGGTGGGAGCTCTTTATCATGATATCGGAAAGATGAAAGATTCCCAATTCTTCATCGAGAACCAGGGCACAAATCAGATTGATACACATGATGATATGGCACCGGAAGACAGCGCAGCAATTATTATGGACCACGTTCATTATGGATTGGAATTAGCTAAAAAGTATCGACTCCCCCGACGGATTCGTAATTTTATCCCTGAACACCATGGAACATTGATGACACGGTACCAATATGGTAAAGCGCTAGAATTGGCTGGCGGAGATGATACTGGTGTTGATAAATCTATTTACCGATACCCGGGTCCCCGCCCACGATCTGTAGAGACGGCATTGGTAATGCTGGCAGATGGATGTGAGGCATATGTCCGTTCTCAAAACCCCGAAACGGATGCAGAGCTGCGATCTATGATAAAAGATATGGTTGACCGAAGGGTGGACGCAGGGCAGCTGAATAATACTGAGATCACTTTGAAGGATCTAAAAGTTATTATAGATTCTTATACTGCCACCTTGAAAGGATCTTATCACGCCAGAGTGGATTATCCAGAGGGTGATGAATCGAAGGAATCTAACCTAGAAACCGAAATTAGTGATGTCACGGTAGTAGAGAAGCGGGAGTGAAACAGAAGTACAAGTGATATCGATTGTAGTTCCAGAACAATTCCGACTCCAAATATCTGATCAAAATCTGCTTGCCAGCGTAGAGAGGACTATGCTGGTGGATGGTGGATCTGATTCCCCCTCTCTTTCTTTGATAATCACCGATGATGAAGAGATGAAAAAGTTAAATAGAACTTTCCGGGGCATTAATAGAACCACCGATGTGTTGTCATTCGTTGGGGATTTTACTGACCCAGACCTGGGTTCCCGATATCTTGGTGACGTTATTATCTCATTTCCTCAAGCGGAAAAACAAGCTCTCAGAAGGGGTCATGATGTTGAAGCGGAACTTCAGCTCCTGGCCGCCCATGGAGTGCTCCATTTATTGGGATATGACCACGATACTCAATCCGCGAAAGAAGCGATGTGGCAAGTTCAAACCCAAATCCTGGAAAATCTAGGGCTGGCAATTAAAGTAGATGATGAGTAATCATATTGAGTAGAAAAAGTTATTTTCAATCCCGAATACGATCATTTCAATACGCCCTGGATGGTATTAAATATGCCCTGGTGACTCAGCAGAATACCAGAATTCATGCCTTATTTACCATGGCGGTGATAATTCTTGGATTCCTGCTTGAGATAACCAAAGTGGAATGGATCACGCTCTTTCTGGCGATAGGACTGGTCTGGATGGCTGAATTGTTTAATACAGCTATAGAAGCTCTGGTAGATTTGATCAGTCCTGAACATCATGATACAGCAAAAATTTGCAAAGATGTCAGTGCTGGCGGGGTAATGGTGAGTGCCTTGATTTCAATCCTGATTGGTTTGTTGATTTTTGGTCCGCCTCTCTGGCGATGGGTAACAGGATCAATTAATTAGTGGTTTTTATTCGTGGAGGCAATAATTATGAGTCAGCATGCATTTCGTTTTGGTACTGTAGGTACACCAATAAATAAACCGAAAAGCCCTGGCGGCAGTGTTGGCGGTATCTATTATATAGACGAACTGGGGTTGCGGGCGATGGAACTGGGATGGGTGCGCTCGGTTCGGGTTTCGGATACAACCGCCGGTAATATCAGAGCGGCTGGCATCGAGCGTGATGTGGACTTGAGTGTACACGCCCCGTATTACATTAATCTAAATGCCGATAAAGAAGAATGGCCAAAGTCTCGCAAACGATTGATGGATGCCTCCCGGGCAGGATACAAATCGGGGGCGACGGATATCGTATTTCATCCTGGCTCGTATTTTAACCAAGCCCCTGTAGAAGTATTAAAAACTGCTCTTCCCCGTCTGGAAGGTTGCGTTCTTGAGCTGCGAAAGGAAAATAATCCAGTAATGTTAAGACCAGAGACGATGGGAAAAGGGGCAATGCTAGGCTCTCTGGAAGACACGCTGGAGATGAGCAAGATTGATGGTGTAGAACCTTGCCTGGATTTTGCCCATCTTCATTCCCGCCCAGGCGATGGCTCTATGAATACAACCAGGGAGTGGATGACAGTCCTCGAAAACTACCTGAGAGCTCTGGGGGATGAGAGCATCAAAAGACTGCATTGTCATATCTCGGGAATTGAATATACAGAAAAAGGGGAGCAGAATCACCTGATAATCAGCGAGTCGGATTTTAAATTAGAGGCTCTTTTTGAGGCGCTGCTGGAAATTAATGCAGCAGGACGGATTTTGTGTGAAAGCCCTACTCTTGAAGAAGATGCTTTGTTTGTTCAAAATGCCTGGCAGAAATTCAGCGGAGAAATCACCTAGTTAATTCTATTGGTTAAATCAAGGATTATAAATGCAAAAGAAATCAGGGCAATCGCTTTCTGAGCTGCAAGCGGATATGAAAGAATGTTGTTTATGTTTAATGGAAGACTTTGAGATATATCCCCCGGCTGTTTTTTCCGGCCAAGAACCGGCAGATTTCATGACCATTGGTCAAGCTCCGGGAATTACTGAGCAGCAAGCGCAGCGCCCGTTTAATGCCGGCAGTGGTACCCGTTTATTTGGCTGGCTGGCCCGAGCAGGGATCGAAGAAGATTGGTTCCGATCCACACAATATATGTCATCTGTCACTAAATGTTATCCGGGCAGACACCCATCCGGAAGTGGGGATAGAGTTCCTACCAGAAGAGAACAGGAACTTTGTCGTCCCTTCTTGGATAATGAAATTGAGTTAGTAAACCCCCAGGTCATAATCCCTATAGGCAGATTGGCAATAAACCTTTTTTATCCAAAAAAACTAAAACTCAGTGAGATTATTGGAACGCAAAAAGAAATTGCGGGTCGCTGGATTATCCCTTTGCCGCATTCATCTGGAGCGAGCAGGTGGCACCAAGTTGAAGAAAACCGTCTATTAATATCTAGTGCAATCACCTTGATATTGAGTCACCGGGAAAGGATATTTTCCCCTTAAAAAAGAAGTTCCGGGTCTTATTTGAAAGAACCGGAACTTTGTTTACTTGTTCTCTTATTCCCTCCGGAATAAACTACTCGCTTAAATTCTGCGCAAAGTTTATTTTCACCAGGTTTGAATCACAGCTGTCGTAAGTCTGGAGATAGATTTTTTCCGAGAGGGGAAGGTTAGCCTGATCCAACAATTGAATCCAGATATCCCCATCGGAGGAGACCGGAGAGTCCTGTAGGACAATTTCAAATCCACCATCACCATAAACTGGAGCCATACCGGTAAGGGCTAATCCTGAAATTTCAATTTCTCCCAGCATCCCTCCTGATTCAACCAGTATTCCACTTACAGGTAATCCCTCACTATCAAATACTTGTCCAGCAATTCCCAACCAATTACATCCGGATTCGGGATGTAGGGAATTTTCTGTATGGCTTGGTGATCCTTCCTGAACCGAGAAAGAAGTTCCACTCTCAAGATTAGCGGTTGGAATAGGCGTTTCCTCCGGAGTTGGCTCGGGAGTATCAGAGGGGATCCGGGTCTTTGTGGGGGCTATTGTGGGAGCTATTGTGGGAGCAGTGGTAGGTGTCCAGGTTGCGGGTAGAATTCCCTTTGGCGTTGGTGTTAGTGTGTTTGTTAATACCAAAGCCGGAATTGTTGTCGGAGGAAGTGGGTTCAATCCGGATTGTGGATTAATAAAAATTAACGCAAACAGCAGGATAACTAATACTGTGCCAGACACAAATATTCCAGATAGGACATTCAGCAAACATCCTCCTCTGCCTGAACTTTTTGTCTTAACTGGAGCTATTTGTTCTTTTTCTTCGAGAAATTCTTCAATGGGATCAGCCATAAATTTACCCCTGGGAGCAAACTATGATGGGAGTGTGATTTGGATGGTACTTAGTTTCCAGCGTCGTTCAAGCCAATTATCCAGAGCTTGTTCCTTCAGAACCTGTCGGATTGCAGGATCCAGTAGTCGATTAACCTCTTTTTCGAGTACCTTGATGATATGATAACCGATTTCTGTTTCTATGATATCACTAGTTTCTCCGGCTTCAAAATTGAATAATATCTCATCCAGAGCTGGAATGGTCAGGAAACCAGGAGGGAACCAGCCCAGATCCCCCAGGGTTTGCGGGTCATGAGTTTTGGCAAGCTGGGAAAAATCTACCCCGGAATTCAGGGTTGCCAATATGTCTTCAGCCGCGAAAAGATCATAAAACAGCATTTGCTGGGCATGGATTTGGTCCATTTCCAGAGGTACATCCGCTAGAATCTGGTCTCGCATCCATGCCGCTTCTAAAGATCTCTTTAGGTGTGTGCGAAAACTTTCCTCTGTGAAACCATATGTTGCCAACCAATCTGCTAGCGGTTGTTCTGCTGTATCTAACCTCGCAATTCTTTCATCCAAATCGTTATCTGAGATTTGAAATCCTTCTGATTCGGCTGCTTGTGCTAATAGTGTGAGGTTAATCAGATCATTGATAACGATAGTGTGATCCTCTTCAGTGAGTTCACGATTTACAGCAGCACTGTAGCGTGCTAGTTCTTCCCGGTAGGCAGCTACAGTAATAATATCCCCATTAACAATAGCGGCTGTCGGAATAGAGGTAGGAGGTGGAGGAAATGGAGTCCTGGTAGGTAACACAGGAGTGTTGGTACCCATCGTGGTCTCTGCTGCTCCTCCGCATCCGCTGAGCAGAATGATTCCTATTAATATCACCAGCAGCGTTTTTCTTGAAGTGTTTACAATATTCATATCACTAGATTATAAACGCTTCCAAGATGCATCAAGAAGGAATTCTCAAAATTGGTTAAATAGCTGTATAATTAGGAAATCACTGGTTTATTCAAGGCAAAGAATTATATCTCAGAGTAATCAGGAGGATGTTTATCCATGGTTGATACTCAACTTCTTCGAACCTTAAAAGAAGATATCACTAAATTGAGACGGGAGAATTCGGACCTAAAAGATGAAAACAGCCGCCTCTGGAATGTAATCGGCGCATTAAATGAACTGCAATGTAATTTGCAGGTCTTTTCTACTTCCTCTGATATTTTAAAGATGGTGATGAATATTCTTGTTATCGCTCTTGAGGCAGTAAATTCTGAGAACGGTTCAATCCTGCTGCTGGACGAAGAGAGTGATGAGTTAGTCTTCGTAGCGGTAGTGGGACTTCGCTCGGAGGAATTAACCGACTATAGGATTCCGGCAGAGTCCGGTATTGCTGGATGGGTAAAAACGAATAAAAAATCTGCCCTGGTGACTGATGTGCGGAAAGATGACCGCTGGATCTCAGCAGTAGATCAATCGATTGGATTCCACACCCGGAGCTTAATTGCAGTACCATTAATCCTGGAAGAGAGGGTGTTGGGGGTGATGGAAGTTGTTAACTCAATGACTGAGGATCATTTTAACAATGCTGATCTTGCTCTCTTGCTGCTGGTTGCCCGTCTGGCCTCATTTCTATTCGGATTTACAGAGGAATCATTGAAAAATCCTTAAAATCCGATTACGGGAAACAACTCGAACTAAAAGACGATAGCTCGAACCTCAGACATGGCCTTGTGGGTCTTGACAGATCGAATTTTATAACCATAATTAGATAACAGTATATTGAAAAATTGAATAGAGTAAAAACGTTGACGGAGAAAAGTAGATTGGTTGACGCTGACAGGGAGTGCGGGGCAGAGACTGAGAACCCGGACCAGACCGCAAGCCAATTGAAGTTCCCTCCCGAGTGCTCAGGGGAAAATATCACTATCAAGTAGTCTGAGCCGTAGACCTTGCGTTAGGAGGGGTACCAATCGCAAAAATTATAAATTTGCAGTTGGGAAAAAGTGAGCCATTTGACTGGCTAAAATGGGTGGTACCGCGGGTAATTCCCGTCCCTTTGAGGGACGGGTTTTTCTTTTTTCAGATGCTTTCATAGAAAGGATCCGGCACCAAAGAATTCAGGAGGAATAATGAAGGAAAAATTGAAAAAGATCCAAACTGAAGCTTTATCAGCTTTAGAATCGGTTGATATTGCGAAAGATTTGGAGAACTGGCAGGTAAAGTACCTTGGGCGCAGCTCCGAGTTGATGGATGTGTTTAAATCACTTGGTACTCTGTCAAAAGAGGAAAAACCGATTGTAGGTCAGACCGCGAACCAGGTTAAAGTAGCCCTGGAAGCCGCTTCTGGTGAAAAGGAAAGCTTGTTAAACCAGCGCAGGATTAATCTGGTCCTCGAAGAAGAAAAGATAGATGTCACTCTACCCGGACGGAGAACGATTAGCGGAAGTATTCATCCTACAACTCAAACTTTACGAGAGATATATCGAGTCTTTGGAGACATGGGTTTTCAAATCTACCGCTCCCGCGAAGTAGAAACAGATCAATATAATTTCCAGCTGCTTAATTTTCCCCTTCACCATCCTGCCCGGGATATGCAGGATACCTTCTTTTTATCCAGTGATAAAAACCGCGGAGATGATCCATTATTACTCAGAACACATACTTCCCCGGGACAGATCCATGCCATGATAGAACATACTCAAAAATATCCAGTTGATCCTCCCCCGATCAGGATCATTCTTCCAGGGATGTGTTACCGGTATGAACAGATCACTGCTCGTTCTGAAATTCAATTTAATCAGGTAGAAGGTCTGGCAGTTGGCAAGGGGATCACTTTCGGTGATTTGAAAGGAACCCTGAGTAATTTTGCGCGTAGAATGTTTGGCCAGGATAAAAAAACCAGGTTTCGAGCTTCCCATTTCCCATTCACGGAACCTAGCGCAGAAATGGATGTTGGTTGTTTCCTCTGCGGAGGAGATGGCTGTTCAGTCTGTAAAGGAGCCGGCTGGTTGGAAATCTTAGGCTGCGGAATGGTTCACCCTACAGTGCTGGAAAACGGTGGTTTTGACCCCGAAATCTATTCTGGTTTTGCCTTCGGCATGGGGCCAGAACGCATTACCATGATGCGTCATCATATTGAAGATATCCGTTATTTCTGGGCTAATGACCTGAGATTCTTGGACCAGTTTTAATGTGAACAGGTTTATTGGCTGAAGTAATTTCTTATAAAGGAAAATAACAATGAAAGTACCGATATCATGGTTGAAAGAATATGTTGAAATAAACCTGCCGATAGAAGAACTTGCGTATAAACTCACCCTGGCAGGTCTCGAAGTTGAAGAGATTCGTTATGTCGGCCTGCCTCAGCCCGAAGAGAAACAGCTGGAAACAAAGATCAGTGGGTTTTCCTGGAATCCGGGGGAAATCGTGGTGGGAGAAGTTCGAGAAGTAATGCCTCATCCCGATGCGGATCGCCTGGTATTGTGCCGATTAGATGATGGAGAGAAAGAACATGTCGTGCTGACTGGCGCTTCCAACCTTTTTCCATACCTGGGTAAAGGCACTCTGGATCCTCCCCTGAAAGTTGCCTATGCCAGGGAGGGAGCAACCATCATCGATGCTTATAATGAAAGTAAAGAGATGTTGGTAACCACTCTCAAACGAAAAAAGATCCGCGGAGTGGAATCTTATTCGATGGCTTGTTCAGAACGGGAGTTAGGGATATCGGATGAACATGAGGGCATTATTCTGCTGGACCAGGATGCCCCTACAGGGCAATCCCTGGCAGAGTATATGGGGGATGCAGTTTTGGATATTGCCATTACACCGAATATTTCCCGGGCTGCAAGTATCCTGGGAGTTGCCCGGGAAGTAGCAGCGATTACTGATAAAAAGATCATCCCTCCATTGCTGGAACCAATCATGGAAGGAGATCCGATTGAAGGCCGGGTTTCGATCGAGATCAAGGAACCAGAGTTAAATCCACGATTTGTACTCGGCTTAATAAAAAATGTAGAAAAGAAACCCAGTCCCTATTGGGTTCAATACCGATTAAAATTGGCCGGGGTTCGCCCAATTGATTGTGTAGTTGATGCGACCAATTACACTATGCTTGAAATCGGAGAACCGCTGCATGCTTTTGATTATGATGTGCTTCTGGAAAGGGCAGGCGGGAAACCCCCCAAGATTATTACCCGGAGAGCAAAATCAGGAGAAACCCTGACAACACTGGATGAGATTGAAAGAAAATTGGAAGATTATACTGTGCTGGTCACTGATCAATCGGGGCCTCTCTCTCTGGCCGGGGTGATGGGTGGAGCTGATTCTGAAGTCAGCGAGAAGACTCAGAACGTCCTGTTGGAGGGAGCGTCCTGGAACTATGTTAATATCCGCAGGACAGTCTCTACCCAGGAACTTCCTTCAGAAGCAGCTTATCGTTTTGAACGGGGTGTTCACCCGGCAGTTGCTCCTCAGGGAGTGCTGCGTTGCCTGGAGTGGATGAGAAAATGGACTGGCGGCACTGTTGCCCAGGGTTTGGTAGATGAGTATCCACTTCCTCCCGAAAATACTCAGGTCACACTTTCACCGGCAGATATTCTACGTTGGTTGGGCATATCTCTTTCTGCCAAAGAAATCGGAGAACTGCTTAAGAAGCTTGATTTTGAAGTCAGTCTCAAGAAAGATCATTTGGTAGTGGTGGCACCTCCATACCGGTTGGATATCGGCGAGGGTATGGTTGGCAAGGCAGATTTGATGGAAGAAATTGCCCGAGTATACGGGTATGATCGCATTCCTGAGAGCAATTTGGCCGATGAGCTGCCGCTTCAGGTAGGCAACAGATCCCTGGAGTTGGAAGATAAAATCCGTGATAAATTGGCAGGAATCGGTTTACAGGAAGTCGTCACCTACCGGATCACTTCCCCGGAGGCAGAATTACGAACTTTCCCTCCGGATAAAAAAGCTCCCGATCAGGATTATCTGGAACTCGCCAATCCCATTAGCTCTGACAAAACAGTTATGCGCCGGAGTATACTTGCCAGCTTGCTTGAGGTAGTTGAAAAGAATCACCGCAGCAGGGATCGTATTGCCTTGTTTGAAATCGGTCCTGAATTTTACCCAAGGGGAGATGATCAAAATCCAGTGGATGAAAATCCAAAACTGGCAATTGCCTTAACAGGAGTGAGGTCTCATTTCTCCTGGCAGAGCGCAGATCAAGAATTAATGGATTATTATGACTTGAAGGGTTTAATGGAGGAGCTGATGGCAGATCTTCATATTAAAGATATCAGCTATTCACCGGATACTGCTCCAAGTTATCATCCCGGGAAGTGTGCCAGGATAGAAAGGAACGGCAAAATCCTGGGAATGATGGGTGAAATTCATCCAATAGTTAAAGGTAATTACAAGCTCGCTGAAGCCCCTTTGGCGGTGGCAGTTCTGGATTTGGATATCCTGTTGGAAGAAATAGATGACCTGTATAATGTACAGCCAATTCCAGATCAACCTCCTGTACTGGAAGACCTGGCCCTGGTAGTAGATGATCATGTGCTAGCGGAGGCAGTTCAATCTCTGATCATTGAAGCAGGAGGAGAAACCCTTGCAGAAATTAGATTATTTGACGTCTACCGGGGGGAGCAGTTAGGAGAAGGCAAAAAGAGCCTGGCTTACAGTCTCGTGTATCAACATCCTGATAAGACTTTAACAGACAAAGAGGTTGCTGCAATCAGGGGATCAATTGTGAAAAGATTGGAAAAGGAGTTAGGCGCTCAACTCCGCAGTTGGTAGGGATTAATAAAAACCCGCTTCGCAAGGAACCGGGTTTGTTGCTCTAATTGCGGAAATCATGAATACCGTCAATGATAGGGTAGGAAGAGCCGCAGGATTGGCATCTGAGTTGATCTGTGTCCAACTCACGGTCAGGCAGAGCGCTGCCGCATCCCGGACATTGGAAAAACCCTTTCAATTTTACAGCCGGGTTTGGTTTGTCTGTCCGGCTGCGAGTGAAGACACTGGGGGATAGCTGCCACCACTGACCGGTTGGTTGGAAGATTGAGTCCAAAAATACCAGAACCCCGGTTGGGATAATTTTCTTTAGAAAATTGATCCGGAAGTGCGACAAAGTTAATTGCCTCTCCAAATTAAAGCCAGCCTCTGTCAGCCATTTCCTGATGCTCCTGGGATGGAAGTCAAAATTTAAATCAGCAAATTCTACTGCTTCTACCGAGAATGGATTCCAATCCTGCTGTCCAAGCAGATAACGCAGGATTGCTTTCAGATTTTGTTTATTGGCATATTCAAGGAGGAAGGGCCTGTCCGGGCCCAATACTCGTTGAACCTGGCTTATGGCTGCCAAAGGATCTTTCATGTGGTGCAAGGTTCGGATCATAGTTGCACCGTCAAAGAGGTCATTTATAAAGGGAAGACGGTAAACATTACCGGCAACAAAAATATACTGATCACCCCGTCCCAGGTTTTGCTGAGCTTGTTGAAGTTGAGTCAGGGAATAATCCAATAAAACTACCCGTTTAAAACCATGATAGCGGGGTGTATTCCTTCCGGCTCCAGCGCCGATCTCCAGTAGTAGATCACCCTGATCAGGAAGCAAACGTTTCAGGGCTATTTTTTCGGTTTGATCTTCATATTCACGACCACCCTCATCCCAGAAACTGGTTTGGTAGTCGGAGCCTTCATAATCTATCACCGGGGGATGTTCGGAGTTGGTATTCATCCTTAAACCCTTATTTACCCTGCTGGACCAGGTCCTGAATAAGTATATTATCGAATGGAGAAGTAAGTATGATTGTTGGAGTCAGCGACCGTTGTATCCCCGCCCCACACCGCGGTATCGAAAACCAAGTTCTGCCATTTTCTCCGGATCGTAGATGTTGCGACCGTCAAATAAAACAGGGTCATTCATGACTTTCTTAATGCGTCTGAGGTCTAATTGGCGGAATTCATTCCACTCAGTGTTTACCATCAGTAGATCACAGCCTTCAGCCATTTTATAGGGACTATCAACCATTTTCACACCGGGAATTAACTTGGCTGCTTCTTCCATAGCAATGGGGTCAAATGCCCGAATGGCAGCCCCATCTTTAATCAGAAGATTGGCAATAGTAACCGAGGGTGCATCACGCATATCATCAGTATTTGGTTTAAAGGATAAACCGAGCATTCCAATAATCTTGCCAGACAAATCATCACTGCCCAGGAGTGATTTTACCTGTTCTACTGCCATAACACGGCGGTCGGTATTAATTTCCATCACGGAATGCAGCAGCTGAGGATGCCGTCCTTTCTCTTCTGCCATAAACGCCAGGGCTTTAACATCTTTTGGAAAACAGGATCCGCCATAACCGATTCCGGCATTAAGGAAAGAAGATCCGATTCTGCTGTCATATCCCATGCCTTTGGAGACTTCCATCACGTCTGCGCCAAGATCTTCGCAAATATTTGCTATTTCATTAATAAAGGAAATTTTTGTTGCCAGGAAAGCATTGGAAGCATATTTAATCATCTCTGCAGTTCTCAGATCTGTGACAACAATGGGAGCCCGCAAGGAAAGATGAAGTTGGGCGACTTTTTCAGCTGCTTCAGCATCCAGGGAACCGACAACAATTCGGTGAGGCTGCATGAAATCACTAATAGCAGAGCCTTCACGAAGGAATTCGGGACAGGAAACAACTGCAAAATGTTCTGCTTTCGGGTTTTGTTCCCTGATAATATCTGCTACCCAGTCCCCGGTACCTACCGGAACAGTGGATTTATTGATAATGATCAATCCTTTATTGATATGCTCAGCAATGGATCGGGCTGCGGATGCGACATATTGTAAATCGGCTTCTCCGTCAACCCCGGAGGGTGTACCGACAGCGATAAAAGCAAATTCGGCATCCTTTAACCCTTCTTCATAGGAGGTTGTGAAACGAATCCGGTTTGCTTCCACATTGCGGTCTACTAATTCTTTTAATCCCGGTTCGTAAATGGGCATTATCCCTTTTTTTAGCCCGGCGATTTTTTCCTGATCGATATCAAGGGCGACAACTCTGTTCCCCAGATCCGCAAAACTAGCCGCTGTTATGATTCCCACATATCCGACTCCAATTACGCAGATATTCTTCATAAATCATCCTTTCCTTATCAAGCTGGATTAGTTCTTTTTCAGCCCAAATCTTACCATACCCGGCCCATTTTTGAAGGGTATCTGGGCCAAAACTCCCTCAAGCTTCCTTTAGACTGGGAATCTTCCAAACAGGATTGTAAAACACTATTTCAATCATAACACTAGTCCCTGGGTCTTAATATATAATATGAATGCCAATATCTGAAGAAATTATCAAGATTGAGGAGTTCCTGATGTCAGAACCACGAGAAGTTCGCGCTCCCCGCGGCACTACCATGAAATGTAAAAATTGGCAGATCGAAGCAGCTTACAGGATGATTCAGAATAATCTTGATCCTGAAGTGGCTGGAGATCCCAACCGGCTGATAGTTTATGGTGGTAGTGGAAAGGCTGCCCGGAGCTGGGAAGCCTTTGATGCGATCCTGAAGACTCTTCTTGAGCTGGAAGAAGATGAAACCCTGCTTATTCAATCCGGGAAACCAGTTGCGGTATTTAAATCTCATCTCGACGCACCCAGGGTGCTGATTGCCAATTCGAATTTAGTACCATTCTGGGCAACCCAGGAGCATTTTGATGATTTAGTAGCCCAAGGTTTGATGATGTATGGACAGATGACGGCAGGTTCCTGGATATATATTGGTACTCAGGGAATATTACAGGGAACGTATGAAACCCTGGGGTCCCTGGCTAAGCAGCAGGGCTGGCCTTCGCTAAAAGGTAAATTTGTATTAACTGGGGGTTTAGGAGAAATGAGCGGAGCCCAACCGCTGGCGATCACTATGAATGAAGGTGTGGGTTTGATTGTAGAAGTAGATCCGGCCCATGCCTATAGAAAGTTAGAAATTGGTTATGTGGATGAGGTTCTGGAAGACCTTGACCAGGCTTTGGAAAAAATCGAAAAGTATAAAAAAGCAGGTAAGGCAATCTCTATAGGCTTAATTGGAAATACAGCTGAAGTTCTCCCGGAGATGGTGAAAAAAGGTGTGATTCCGGATGTTGTGACCGATCAAACCTCTGCTCATGACGCGCTGGATTATGTTCCATCGGGTTTATCTATTGAACAGGCCCAGAAACTCCGCCAAAGTGATCCGGCTGAGTACCGCAGTCGTTCTTTGGAGTCCATGGCTGTTCACGTGAAAGCGATGTTAAAAATGCAGCAGGCCGGGGCGGTAGTATTTGATTATGGAAATAATATCCGCCAGCAGGCTTTTAACGTGGGCGTGAAAAACGCCTTTGATTTTCCTGGATTTGTTCCGGCTTATATCCGGCCGTTATTCTGTGAGGGTAAAGGTCCCTTCCGATGGGTTGCATTGTCCGGTGATCCGGAAGATATTTACCGGACTGATGAAATAATCCTGGAACTTTTCTCCGAAGATCAACACCTTATACGCTGGATTAAAATGGCCCGGGAGCAGATCCCTTTCCAGGGTTTGCCTTCCAGGATTTGCTGGCTGGGATATGGAGAGAGGGTTCAGGCGGGATTGGCGTTCAACAATCTGGTAAAAGAAGGAGTAGTATCTGCACCAATAGTTATCGGCCGGGACCATCTTGACTCAGGATCTGTGGCCTCTCCCAATCGGGAAACAGAAGGGATGAAAGATGGCACTGACGCGGTAAGCGACTGGCCAATTTTAAATGCATTAATTAATGCAGTCGGCGGTGCCACCTGGGTTTCTTTTCATCATGGTGGCGGGGTTGGAATTGGATACAGTCAGCATGCCGGGCAGGTGATTGTCGCTGATGGAACGGAGGAGGCTGCCCGACGCCTGGAACGAGTATTGACAACGGATCCTGGTATGGGAGTAGTCCGTCATGCGGATGCGGGATATCAATCAGCTATAGAGGCAGCCAAAAAACATGGGATAAAAATCCCCATGCTGGATTGATAAGGTATTAGTTAATGAAGCAGGTATAAACAGGGAATCCCTGAGTTTAACTACCCAGGCAGCAGGAGACTGTAAATTATGAATAAAATTGGCATACTTACCAGTGGTGGAGATGCACCTGGTATGAACGCTGCCCTTCGATCGGCAGTCCGGGTATCCCTGGATCTTGGAATCGAAATTTTTGGAATCAGTGAAGGGTACCAGGGTATGGTTGAAGGGGGAAAGATGATCCGGGAGATGACCTGGGATTCTGTTGGAGGAATTTTACAGAAGGGCGGGACCATGATCGGAACCGCCCGCTGCCAAGAATTCCGAACCAGGGAAGGACGCTTAAAGGCAGCTACAAACCTTGTAAATCATGGAATAGACGGGTTAATTGTGATTGGGGGGGACGGCAGTTTAACCGGCGCATCAATTTTTCAGATGGAATGGTCCGATCTCATAAAGAATCTGATTAAATCCGGAGAAATTCCCTCTGATAGTGCAAAAAAATATCCCCGGTTGCTGATAGTTGGTCTGCCGGGATCCATTGATAATGATATGTATGGCACTGAGATGACCATTGGTGCAGATACAGCTTTGCACCGCATCACTGAAGCAATCGATGCCATTACCAGCACAGCCTCCAGCCATCAGCGCAGCTTTGTGGTTGAGGTTATGGGTAGAAATTGTGGTTACCTGGCAATGATGGGTGCATTGTCTGCAGGAGCAGACTGGGTGTTTATTCCAGAGGTTCCTCCAGATCCTGAAATCTGGAAGGATGAAATGTGTCAAGCGCTCAGTGCTGGACGCAAAATCGGCAGAAGGGACAGTATCGTGGTGGTAGCTGAGGGAGCCTGCGATAAAGAAGGGAACCCGATTACCAGCCAGGATATTAAAGACACACTGGAAGAAAAACTCGGAGAAGATACCCGGATAACTATTTTAGGTCACGTTCAACGGGGAGGTTCTCCAACTGCATTTGACCGCAACCTGGGAACAATCTTGGGTCACGCAGCTGTGCATAAACTCCAGGAAACCAAATCCACAAATGAACCCCAGTTGATTGGCATGAAGGGCAACCGGATTGTCAGTTCTCCATTAAGAGATTGTGTTGAGATCACCCAGAAAATCTCCGATTTTGCGGGTGACAATCAATTTGACAGGGTGCTGGAATTAAGGGGAGCAGGTTTTCAATCTGCATATAAAATCCTGCAAACCCTTCAACAACCCGGACCGAAAACAAAAAATCAGCCTGAAAGATCTTATCGAATTGGGGTGATGCACTCAGGTGGTCCCGCCCCTGGAATGAATACGGTTGTCAGGGCGGCAGTCCGCTGGGGTTCTAACCTGGGTCATAGCATGCTGGGAATTCAGAATGGATATCCCGGATTAATCGAGGGAGATCTCAGAGAACTCTCCTGGATGGATGTCAGCGGCTGGGTTGGTCAGGGCGGTGCAGAAATTGGCACTAATCGTACAATCCCATCGGATGGTGATTTTTACTCGATTGCCCGAACTATTGAAGAACACCAGATCGATGGATTGCTGGTAGTGGGAGGAGAATCCGGTTATAAAGGTGTCTATGAAATGTTCAGCCGACATAAGGAATTTCCAAATTTTCGACTTCCAGTTGTTTGCTTACCCACCACCATTGATAATGACCGGCCGGGATCTGAATTAAGCATCGGCGCAGATACCGCTTTGAACAATATCACCCAGGCAGTTGATAAAATTAAACAGTCCGCAGTAGCTTCCCGCCGCTGTTTTGTAGTTGAGACAATGGGCAGATACTGTGGATATCTAACCCTGATGGGAGGATTAGCCACCGGGGCTGAGCGAGTGTACATTCATGAAGAAGGAATTACGCTTCAAGATCTTCAGAATGATGTTGATGACCTTGTGGAAGGATTCAGCCAAGGAAAACGATTGGGTTTGATGATTCGGAATGAAAGTGCCCATCCAGTTTACACAACAGAT